>NZ_JBEHFT010000049.1:0-11971 GCF_040225455.1 Corynebacterium sp. KPL2838
GCCCACGATCAGCGCCACATAAATGGCCAGCACGAGCTGGTGCAGCCGGCGCCGAAAAACCGCGGGCGTATAGCGCGGGGCCACTTACTGGCCCACCTTCTGCGTGAGCTTATCCTGCAGCGTCCGGCGCGTAGCACGGGTGGTCTGCGCCTCTACGATGGTGATGCCCGTGGAGTATTCCTTGAGCTCTGCCAGGGTATCCAGCAGCTCCTGCGGGGTGGTCACCAGGCGGTAGTCTGCGTCATACGCCTCTGCCAGCTTGTCGATGCCCACCCCATGCGGCGTTCCAAAGGCCGGCTCGAAGGCATCGCGAAGCGCGGGCGCGCCTTGTTCCAGGGTTTCAAAGATGCCGCCGCCATTGTCATTGGCCACCACGATGGTGAGGTTTTCTGGCCGCGGCTGGTCCTCCGGGATCAATAGCCCATTGGCATCGTGCAGGAAGGTCACATCCCCTACTAGCGCCATCACGCGTGGAGCGCGCCAATTGGTGGGATCCAGCGATTGCGTGGCTAGGGCGACACCAATGGCTTGGGAGACGGTGCCATCGATGCCCGCCACCCCGCGCGGGGCGTAGGTATCCACGCCATCGAAGGGCATACCGATGAGGGAGGCATCGCGCACCGGATTCGAGGCGCCGAGGACCACCGTGTCATTGACCGCAAGCGTATCGCCTACCGCCGCCGCTACGTGCAGGCCGGTGAACCCGAGTTCTTCATCCTCCAATGTTGCGCGCACGGCCTCGCCGGCCATGTCGGTCGCGCCTTGGCAAATCTTGAGCCACTCGCGGCTTGGCTCCCCGGTGGTCTTAACGGTGGTGCCAAGGCGCGCGTTATCCCCGCGCTGGTTGGTAAAGTCCGCCGTGCGCGAGAGCACCACCAGGTCGATATCTGGGTCATTCATCAGCGCGAGCACGCCGCGGTGCAGCGTGGGGTGGCCCACCACGATGACCTGCTCAACCTTGGTATTGACCACGTAGTCATTGGCGGAGACCTGCGCCTTGCGGAAAATGTGCGCCGCGGCCGGGTGCACGGGGTGGAAGGGTCCCGGCGCGGAGGGCTCCGCGATGGTCGGCACGTCTTCCAAGCCCTCGACCTCCCAGGCCTCATCGCCAGCGATGACGAGGGTATTTTTACTCAAGTCCACCGCGACCTCGCCGTGGTCATAAAACCGTGGGGTGGCCGCGCGAGTGCCATCGCCACCTACAGGTTCCGGCAGGCTATCTCCTACCAGCGGTGCGTCAAAGGCGATATTGATGTGCACTTGGAGGTCTTGTGTAAACCGCTCCGCAATGGCGGCGATATCTTCTTCCGCGTTGACCTGGGTGGTATCCGCATAGACGCCGAAGATGCCGTCTTGCACGATGGTTTGGGAGGCGCCGGTACCGATCAACCGTTCTGGGCGGTCCGCGCTGATAATGGCGAGCGGGGTGTGCGAATAGTGCGCTTCAACCATCGCGGGCAGCGTATTTGCCACGGCCGTTCCGGAGGTCATCACTACCCCGACGTGGCGGTGCTGCACGCGCGCCATGCCTAAGGCGGTAAACGCAGCGCCGCGCTCATCAATGCGCGTATGCACCCGGATATCCTCGCGCGCGAGGAGCGCTAGGGACAGCGGTGCGTTGCGGGATCCCGGGCACAGCACCACATCGCTAAGGTGGCGCGCCACTTGGGCGGCTACCTGTTCAGCCAGCTGCATCGATTCATTCATGCTGCCAGATTTTACCTACTGCGGCGCGGCGGCGGGCAATCGGCAATCCCGCCGCACCGTACCGCGCCGCTGCTACTATGTATTAGCCCTGCTGCTGGTTGCCGCTATTGCCAAGGAGATCCCGCAAGAGGCGTTCCACGTCGAGGTCATTGCTTTCTTCCAGGCGGTCCCGGATTTCCGGTGGCAGCTCGGAAGGAATATCTTCGGGGAGCTCGTCTTGCAGGTTTGGCAGATTGCGCAAGCGCTCAGAAATGCCAGGGCCCGCATCCTCAGTTTCGGTCACCGTGGTGGGCACCTGCGTGGTCGTGGTTTCCGTCACCGGTTCTGGCGCCGGCTTATCGGCATCGCTCGCGGCATTGCGCCACAAGAAAAACAGGGCGCCCGCCGCCAAGATGGCAACCACGGCGATGGCGGCAAAGACCCCGGCCATCCCGCCGTTTTTCTTCTTTCCCCTACCGCGCTGGTCCGGGTCATAGTCCGACGGCACCGGCTCATACTGCTGCTGGGCGTATTGTTGCTGGCCATACTGTTGTTGGCCGTACTGCTGCTGGCCATATTGCCCGCCGGGCTGCTGGTAGTTTTGTTGGTAATTCTGCTGGTAATCGGCGTTCGCGTCGAATTGCCGCGTCTCATTCTGCGGCTGCTGCGCGCCCGGGAAATACTGCTGTGGGCGCTGGTTGCGGGCATTACCGCCCGCATTATCTGGAACACGGCCTATCTGGCGCGTGGCATCCTCGGCCGGGCCAGACCACTGGCGGGTCTCGTCAGTGCCGCGGCCATCATCATGAGAGCCTTTTCGGCCATTGGAACCGTTTTCACCAAAGCCATTATTTGTCATGCCTACCAGATGTACATCATTTTCCTGTGAGATCCCAGGGAATCTCCCCGATGCCAGCGCCGAACCGAGGGAGAGGGTGCTAGCCCTGAGGTTGGCGCGCCCGCAGCGCCCTACCGGTCGCGGTATCTTCAGCAGCCAGCTGGCTTGGGGTGGCATCAGCGATGATCTGCCCGCCGTCTGCACCGGCGCCAGGGCCCATCTCAATGATGCGGTCCGCGCTGGCCAGAACGTTGAGATCGTGTTCGATGACGATCACGGTATGCCCGGCATCGACAAGCTTGTGCAGCTCCGCATTGAGCAGGGCAATATCAGCCGGGTGCAGGCCGGTGGTGGGCTCATCCAGCATGTAGACCGTGTGCCCGCGCCGCGAATTGCGGGAGCGCTGCAGCTCCGTGGCGAGCTTGATGCGCTGCGCCTCACCGCCGGAAAGCTCCGGCGCGCCTTGTCCTAAGCGGAGGTACCCCAAGCCCACGGCCTGCAGCGTGGCGATGGCGCGGTGGATCTTTGGTTCCTCTGCAAAGAACTCGGCGGCCTCATCCACGGTGAGCTCCAGCACCTCTGCGATGCTGCGCCCGTGCCAGGTCACCTCGAGGGTCTCATCGTTGAAGCGGGCACCACCACATTGCGGGCAGGTGGTATAGGAACCCGGCAAAAAGACCAGTTCTACCTCGATTTTTCCGGCGCCACCACAGGTGGGGCACTGACCCTGCTTGACGTTGTAGGAAAAGCGCGAGACCGTCCACTTGCGCACCTTGGCCTCCGGGGTGGAGGCAAAGAGCTTGCGCACGTTATCGAAAAGGCCGGTATAGGTGGTCAGCGTGGAACGCGGGGTGCGACCAATGGGCTTTTGGGAAATCTGCACCAGACGGGAGACCTTATCCAGGCCTTCTACCCCAGCAAGCGAGAACTCGTGGCCGCCCTCGTCTGCGTCATCTTTATCCTCATCGGCTACGGCGGTGGCAGATTCCTTAAGGGTTTCTGCCAGCACGGTGCTTACCAGCGTCGATTTACCGGAGCCCGAAACCCCGGCCACAGCGGTAAATTGCCCCAGGCCAAAGTCCACATCGAGCCCGTCGATACTGCGCGCGGAAATGCCGCGCAGGCGGAGGTGGTTGGAGGGGGTACGGGGGGCATCGGCAAGCGCGAGCTCACGCTGCGCCAAGGCGCGGGCGGTGGGGGTATCGGCGTCGTAGTCCTGGACCGGCCCGGAATAGACCACCTTGCCGCCACCCTCACCGGCGTAGGGGCCGACGTCCACGAGCCAATCCGCTTGGGCCACCAGATCCATATCGTGTTCTACCAGCAGCACCGAATTACCGGCGTCAATAAACCGGCGGCACATCTCCAACACCGCCCCGCGCTCATCGGGGTGCAGGCCGGCAGACGGCTCATCGAGCACATACGCCACGCCGAAGAGGCCGGAACGCAGCTGGGCGGCGAGCCGGATGCGCTGCAATTCACCCGCCGAAAGGCTCTGGGTGGGACGGTCCAGGCTGAGGTGCGCCAGTCCCAGCTCCAGGGCGGAGGTAAGCGCCGGCAGCACCTGTTTGAGCAGCAGATCCTCCGCGGAATTCTCCTCCGGCTCCTGCGCGCTGAGCACCTCATAGACCTGGTCCAGCGGCAGCGCGCCCAGCTTGTCGATGCTCATTCCCGCATACGTCACCTTGAGCGCCCGCGGGTTCAACCGCCGGCCGTGGCAGGTATCGCACTCGCGGGATTCCATGAAGGACAAGGTGCGCTTGCGCAGCGATTCCGATTGGGTCTCCTGCAGCGTCTTGGTGAGGTAGCTGGCTACCGAGCGCCACGTGCCCTCATAATTGCGCTGGATCTGGTCCGCGCCGCGCAAGGGTTTTACGGTGACCACGGGGCGTTCTTCGGTAAATAGGATCCAGTCGCGGTCTTCCTGCGGCAGGTCTTGCCAGGGCGAATCCAGGTCATAGCCCAAGTTCATGAGGATATCGTGGAAATTCTTCCCGGCCCACGCACCGGGCCAGGCCTTAATGGCGCCTTCCTCAATGGACAAGGTGGGATCGGGCACCATCGATTGCTCGGTGGGCTCGTGCACCACGCCCGCGCCCTGGCACTGCGGGCACATGCCCTCTGGGGTATTTGGGGAAAAGGCATCAGAGTAAAGGCCCTCAGGATTATCCCCGGCGCGCGAGTACAACAGGCGCACGCTATTAGATAGCGCGGAGACCGTGCCCACCGTAGAGCGCGCCCCACCGCCGGAGGTGGATTGCTGCAGCGCCACCGTGGGCGGCAAGCCCTCCACCTGGCTTACCTGTGGGTCCACCGCGGAGCTAATGAGCCGGCGCGCAAACGGCGCCACCGATTCCAGGTAGCGGCGTTGCCCTTCCCCGTGGATGGTGCCAAAGGCCAGGGAGGACTTTCCGGAACCGGATACTCCAGTCACCGCCACGAGTTGGCCGCGCGGCATATCCACATCGACGTTGCGCAGGTTGTGTAAGTGAGCATCGCGAACCTTGATTGTCATGACCACAATCCTACCCGCGCACCAGCTTCCTAAGGCAACGCTTCGGCCCGCCACCCCCGCCGCGCATTGCCTACCGATCTGTCTACCACTCCGCCTGCCCAAGAATTAATTTCACACCTACCCGGAGCGTTCCGGCTGGCAAGCGCGCCCTGCCACCGCCAAGCTGCCACCGGTGCATATTTAGCCACTGCTCTTGCTGATAGACTTCATTGTCTATTATGACGATTCCGCTTGGTCTATAAGCTAGAAGGTAGGGCTCCGCGTTGACCGATAACACTTCATCCATCGCGCTGATTGGACTTGGCCCCCGCGGCATTTCCGTCCTCGAGCGCCTCGTGGCACAACTCAATACCGTCTCTCACCCGCCAGAAAAGCTGACGCTGCACCTTATCGATGATGCGCAGCACGGCGGCGGCAAGATTTGGGATATCAACCAGCCCAAGTACCTGTGCATGAATACCTTCGCGCACGGCATGACGCTGTTTTCTGAGCCCGGATCCACGGTGGAAGCCCCGGTGGTAGAAGGCCCCACCATCTACGAGTGGATCCGCCTGACGCTTGGCGATGCCACTGTTCCCGCCGGCGCTCGCGATTACGCCGCAGCCCACCCGCTCGATCCGCAGGTGCTTGAGGAATTCGGCCGCGCAGCGCTGGAGAAGCTGCGCCCCGAATCCTATTTGCCGCGCGCGCTGTACGGCCACTACATCCTGTGGGTCTTCCGCTCTGTCTTGCAGGATGTACCCGAGTGGGTAGAGGTCAAGCAACACCACGCCCGCGTGGTGGATATTGAATCCCGCGATAGCGCGGATATTTTGCACCTCAACAACGACACCACCGTTGAAGCAGGCTCCACCTTGGCGGTTACGGGCTGGCAGAACCAGGGTTATACCGAAAACGAACGGTGGATTCTCAGGACCTTGGAAGAAAACCCCAACCTGCGCTGGATCCGCGCCGATAACCCCATTGACCAGGGCGTTGACTCCATTAAGGACAATGAGAAGGTCCTCGTGCGCGGGCTTGGCATGGGCTTTTTCGATATCCTCATCCTGGCCACCGTGGGCCGCGGCGGTAAGTTCGTCGAAGATTCCTCCAAGCCTTGGGGGATGCGCTATGAGGCCACCGGCACCGAGCCCACTTTTGCGGCCGCCTCCCGGCGCGGCTATCCCTTCCTGCCACAATCCGATGAAGGATCGCTGCCACCTGCGGCGGAAATCCCGCGCCTGAAAAAGGTCGTAGCCGAGCTGTCCCACCGCACGGGCGCGCGCTCCATTAACTATGACACCGAGGTATGGCCTGCGGTCGCCCGCGATTCCTACCAGGCCTATATCGATACCCTCGCCCGCGTCGAGCCGGAAAGCCTGCGCGCCTCCCGCGAGGAGATCATCGCCGCCCTCGATGCCACCCCGGTGGATGCAGGCGTGGCCTATAACGGCCTGGCCCAGCTCGATGAGGTCATTGCGCGCTATACCACCAAGGATTTCAGCCTACTGCGCTGGATGCACCTGCTCACGGAGGATTTTTCCAGCCAGCAGGAGCTCACCGAGCACATAGTGCAGAGCCTGTGCGAGGACTTGGCAGAGGCCCAAAAAGGCCCGGATAGTCCGGTGCGTGCCGCCCTATGGTCGGTCGGTTTCTCCCGCAAACCCACCCAGGTTCTGGGCGCCGAGGGCCGCTATACCTTGGAGTCGCGCCACCACATGTTCGATAAGGCCATCTCCTTGGGGCAGACCACCTGCTCCGGCCCGCCGCCCTTCCGCACGCAGCAATTGCTGGCGCTTGTCGATGCCGGCATTGTCAGCTTCGTCGGCGGCAACCCCGTCTTGGGCACGAATGCCGACGCCGGCGAATGGACCATCAGCTCCAGCGCATCTGGCGGCAAGCGCATCCCGGGCACGACGCTTCTCGATGCCTGGGTGCACAAGCCCGATATCCGCCGCACCCCGCAGGATTCCTTCATGCACTCCCTCGTGGAAACCGGGCGTGTGCGCGCCTTTACGGAAACCGCTCGCGATGGCATCGAGGTACCTACCGGCTCGCCTGCGGAGGACCCCGATACCCGCCAGGTCCACAACGCCGACGGCACCGTGGATGAGCGCCTGCACCTCGTAGGAATCCCCGCCCACGCCGAGTACCCAGATACGACCCTGGCTCCGCCGATTCCCGGCACCGATTCGTGGTTCATCCAGGAAGCCGATAAGGCCGCCGTGCACGCGGCCCAGGTAGCACTCGCGGGGCAAGCGTAGCTAGCAGCGAGGGGGCAGGCAACCGCCTGCCCATTACGCTGTTAGCAGTTCCGTTCGGAGGAGCCCAGGATTCATACTCCTAGCCCCATGCTGGGGCAGGTTATGTTTATCTGCGTTCGGACCTGACCCCCATTTGGTGGACACCTGATATCCAGCCCAGTCGAGCTGGGAAGAAAGGTAATCTACCACCATGTCCAGGTACTGAGAACAGTTCAAACGCGATGCCGTAGCCCTCTATGAGAACAATGAGGACCTCTCGCTGAACAAAGCATCAGCAGAGCTCGGCATCAATCGAGCCTCGCTGCATTCTTGGGTCAAAAAGTACGGCACCGGCAAACGTGCCCGCATAAAAGCAGTGCATGATAAAGCCCAAGCGGCGAATGATTCTGCGCGAATCCGCCAGCTGGAAAAAGAAGTCTCTAAGCTGCGCGAAGAACGCGATATCCTGCGTAAGGCCGCGAAATATTTTGCTTAAAGCAACTCACTGGAGTTCTGCTTCCAGTGTGTCGATGACCACCGAACCGAATACTCGGCTTATACGGATGTGCCACGTGTTAAAGCTGAATCGTTCCTCGTTTTACAAGTGGGTCCACACCCGTAAAACGCGCAGGTTAAAGATATATTCTGACGGTCTTATTGGTGCAAGAATCACAACCATCTTCGATGATGAGCACGGGCTTTACGGAGCTAAACGCATCGCCGCAAGCCTCAAGGAAGACCTGGCGTATACCCCGGTCAATCACAAGAAAGTTGCACGCATCATGAAAACCATGGGACTAAAAGGCTTTAGCAAACGGCGTCGATGCACCACCACTAGGCGCAAGCCTGGTCACCGCGTCATGCCAGATCTAGTAGGCCGCAAGTTCACGGACCTGACCCCCTGGTGGTGAACACGCTGAAACCAGCATGTCGCTGGGGAAGTGAGGTACCTTTCCACCATGCCACGCAAGACCTACACCGAGCGGTTCAAGCGTGACGCAGTCTCGTTGTACGAGTCGACTCCCGGAGCAACGATCAACGCGATCGCCTCCGATCTCGGGGTCAACCGCAACTCGCTGCGCAGCTGGCTCGATGCCTTCGGCACACGCACCAAAACCAATGCCAACGGTGAGAAAGTCGCCAGCCTCATCGCCGCGTCGGACTCCGCCACCGTTGCCTCAGGACTGTCGGACGCCGAGCGCATCCGCGTACTGGAACGCGAAAACGCCAAACTCCGCGAGGAACGAGAAATCCTTCGTAAGGCGGCCAAGTATTTCGCGGAAGAGACGAACTGGTGAACCGCTTCCGGTTCGTTGACGACCATCGAGACCTCTACGAGGTCAAGCGGTTATGCCAGGTCCTGAAAATCAATCGGTCCTCTTACTACGCCTGGAAATCAGCTGCCCCTGCCCGCCGGCAACGCCTCGTCGATGACACGGTGCTGGGAGCGCAGATCAAGACCACCTTCAACGCCGAGAACGGCTGCTACGGCGCGAAACGAGTGACTGCGACGATCAACTCCGATCCCGTCAACGACCGGGGCAAGGGCGGCCGTCTCAATCACAAGCGCACCGCCCGGCTGATGCGGCAGATGGGCCTTTTTGGTTTCACCAGGAAACGCCGGGTGAAAACGACGACGTCGAGTAAACGGGCCCCGAGGTTTCCGGATCTGCCGCAACGCCGGTTCACTGCGGACAGGCCGAACGCGGTCTACGTCGGCGACATCACGTACCTGCCGATCGCGGACGGGTCGAATATGTACCTGGCCACGGTTATCGACTGCTATTCGCGGCAGTTGACGGGGTTTGCGATCGCTGATCACATGCGCACCGAGTTGGTTGAAGAAGCCCTGACGATGGCCCGGAAGGTTCGCGGGAGCCTAGACGGGGCGATCTTCCACTCGGATCACGGCAGTGTTTATACCTCTGATCAGTACCGGAGACTATGCGTGCGCTTCGGTGTCACCCAGTCGATGGGCGCGATCGGGACGAGTGCGGACGACTCGTTGGCGGAGTCGTTCAACGCCTCGTTGAAGCGGGAAGTCCTGCAGGATGAGTCTGTTTTCACTAGTCAGTTGGCCTGCCGCCAGGATGTGTTTCGGTGGTGCACGCGGTACAACACCAAACGATTGCATTCATGGTGCGGTTACCGCTCACCGAACGCCTTCGAAGACGCCGGGTTAGCTACACTTACTATCGCATCGTGATTAAATCCCCGTGTCCACTTTCCGGGGTTCGGGCCCTTCACAAAATATTGAGGTCCGTCTACGTACTCCTGAAGAACCACGGAGGGTGATTTTTCTCCTAGCAAAGTCGTAGAATTTTGAATGGTAGTAATCGCTTGAAGAGTCTCGGGTTCTGTTTTGCAGAAATAGACATGGTCACTGCCCCCGCTTCCCACAGGCTTGACAACACAATCCTTGACCAGGGACGGGTCTAGAAAAAGGCTGTCTTGTGCAGAAGCGGGGATAGGGTAACAGACCTTGGGGCACGCAGTCCATATTGGTGAGCAACTTCAATCATTCCTTGCTTATGGCGACGGTGCCAGATCTTCTCTCTACCGTTATGCGGTAGTCCTAACTCAGCTGAAACCCACTCAGCTATGGATACTCCTGATTCGCTTCCCGGCACAACAAGGTCAAATTTTTCTTGGCTACATTCCCGGAGTAGGACCAGGGCCCATGGATCGGAAATGCTCCCGTCTTCGTTAGCTGAGATGGCATACGGCGGGTTAGCAGTAGCAACCTCTACGTCCCTTTTTTGGCGCAGGGTTGCCACCAGATCGGCGCCACTTGAAGAATCATCAACTACTAATATTTTCATTTTTCCGTGTTCCCCACATTGCTTGGCTTATGGTTATTGCCACAATGAGCATCAACAAAGTTAACTGAATTGGTTCGACTTGAGAGCCCAATGCCACCTCGGTAGCCATCACCACGGCCGGAAGGGCCGCGATGATCAGTGCCGAGATGAAAGGCGGCGCTAAGGTAATTCCCCACTGCAAGAGCAGGATAGGAAAAGTAATGCACATCACCGATAGCAGGACGATTGACAGGGTAGAGCCTCGAAGCATCTCCGCTTCCACGGAAAAGAAAGCCACGAGACCGCTAATAATCCAAGCTAAGTGAAACCTCACTGCTGCAATCGTGAGAACGCTGTTCCCTTGTTCAGTAGCCCAGCGCGAGGAGTAAAGCACTCCTACCGCAGAAATTCCTGCGCCTACAGCTAGAGCGAAACCCAGATAAGACTGGGGTGAACTGCTTCCCGTTCCTAGGAAGAAAAAACATAGAGCCAGAACCACTACTGCAGTTGTTGACACCAATGAACTGCTGAGCCTTCTGGCCGACCAAGTCATTATTACTGCGACAATAAAAGGGCCGACTCCTGTTTCGATGACACTTGCTGCAGTGGGCTGCATCAAAGTAGTGGAAACATAGAATAAGCAGAAAGCGCCCGCAGTAAACAGATTGAGGCTTGCTGCAGTTGTCATTTTCATGGGGGATGCGGTGTTTCCGTAGCTCGGTATTTTCTACGATAAAACGCTAAATAGACCACTGTGGAGATAATCGCCGCGATAAGAAACGCTGAAAACGTAGTAAAAGTAGATAGCTCTGGGTCTACTTGGGCTCCGACTATCGCAGTGCCGATTCCTTGCCATAGGACAGCTAGGGCTACGATAACCGCCCCTACACCTGGTTTATTAGACTGGATCATAAAACCTTACCCTCAAAATCCGTAAAGTTAACTTAATAGGTGCTGTTGCAAAGTTGGGCGGAGAGCAGCGATGAAGTGCCCCGAGTTTTGTTCCTAGGCATTTGCCTTGATTTCTATTATTGCCTGTGGCGGGTTCTGCTTCCAAAATTCGGTTTCCACCTCGGCTGGGGTTCGGTATCCCAAGCTTTGGTGGAGTCTATCTTCGTTCCACCATGACACCCACTCGAACGTCGCGATTTCTACCTCGACAACGTCATCCCACCTGCGGGTATGAATCAACTCACCTCTTGTGAGGGGCCGTTAACGTTTTCAGCCAAAGCATTATCATACAAGTCGCCAACGGTCCCGGTGGACGCAGTTATCCCGTGCTGGGCAAGTCGCTCGTTGTAGACCACGCTGACGTACTGCGACCCGTGATCCGAATGATGAATGAGACCTGTTGTGTCCCTCGCACTCTTGGGTCGCTTGGTTGAGTGCTTGCAGCGGCAGTGCTTCCGTCCGCATCGAATCTGATAACGCCCACCCAACGATCCGTCGGGAGTAAACGTCGGTGACAAACGCGGTGTAGACGAATCCTTTTCGTGTCCGTACATAGGTAATGTCAGCCACCCACAGCTTATTCGGACCTTGAGCTTTAAATTCACGCTCGATCACATCTGGGCGCAAATCAGGTACGTTAGCTTTTCGGGTTGTGATTGGTGATCCGCCTGTGCCTGTGCCAGAAACACCAGCCAGGCGCATCAGCCGGGTAGCGTGTTCACGCCCGATATCAATTCCTTCACGGTCAAGCACATGCCACATTTTCCGCACACCTAAGACACCATAATTATCCCTATGAACAGCACTAATGCGTTCAACCAGCACGCTGTCACGAAGTCGACGAGCACTTAAGTCCACGGGCCTTTGACTGGCGATAACCGCGCGAGGTGATAAACCCACCAGTTCGGCTATTTTTCAACGTCTTACAAATGAACTCGACAGAGAAACGATTCCGGTA
>NZ_JBEHFT010000050.1:0-11522 GCF_040225455.1 Corynebacterium sp. KPL2838
CCCCAATCGTGGCCCCACCCCCTCAAAACCCCACATGCTGGGGTTTTATTTTTTACCTTTTTACCCCCACGGCCGATTTTCCTAACGAGATTAGCATCACTATATCGACAACCCTATAATTGACTTCACAGACAACTACATAGCATTTCCCGCGCATCAATCGGCCGCATTCGGCCAGTGATGCCCATGCTAGGACCGGAATAGGAAACCACTACTGAGCTTTCTTTCCTGTCCCTAGCTCCACATCGCCACAGTGTAGAAAGCAGGTGAGTGTTGAACACCAACTTGGCACGCGTCCGCCGCCATAGCGACAGGCCCCCGGTCCCCACTACCGGTAGCACTATGGCTTGTTGATTCGCTTGGCTTAAACCACCGAGCAGCGGCGCGCGCATCCTGCGTGTTCCACTCATTGCCAGGTATGCGGAGTCCTAATCGCTCGCATGCTTTCCAATTTCCATAGACTTACCAGCCACTTTCTGCCCCGGCGCTAAGAGTCACAGAACAAAGGCCACACCGCGGTGTGGGTTGGCCACCAACCTGGAAGTACACGTTTCGAAAAAGAGGTTGAATTTCACATGACTTCTCCCGCATACACCCGCACGCCACTATCTGATGATGTTGAGGCCGTACTGCCCGCCGCCATTAAGCGGGCGCAAGGCTGGCTCGATTCCACCGCAGATGAAAAGGACAAGGCCACCGAGCAGCTCGCGGAGCTGTTACGCGATGACAATGGCGTGAAGTTCACCATGGACTTCGTTGACCGCGTCATGCGCCCAGAGGATGACAAGGTCGCGGCCAAGGCACTGAAGGATATTTCTTCCCAGTACGATCCTTCCTTCTTGGGCAGCATCAATGGCGCGCTCGTCGGTGCCGGCGGTTTCTTCGGCCCGATCCTGCCTAACCTGGTCATGCCGGTAGCGCGCCTATACATGCGCAAGATGGTTGGTCACCTGGTGCTGGACGCGGAATCGGATGCGCTCAATGACACCCTGGAAAAGGCCGCTGCTTCCGGCGAGCAGTTGAATCTCAACCTTTTGGGTGAGGCCGTGCTCGGTGAAGAGGAAGCAAAGTCCCGCGCGCGCCGCACGCTGGATCTCATCAAGAACCCGCGCGTGACCTACGTATCCGTCAAGGCGTCCTCGATGGTGGCGCAGCTGAATAACTGGGACATCGGCAGTTCCGTGGAGCGCCTGAAGGACCGCCTGCGCCCGCTCTACCAGGAAGCCGCACGCCGCAACCCACAGGTCTTTATCAACATGGACATGGAGGAATACCACGACCTCCACCTGACGCTGCGCCTGTTCAAGAGCCTGATGAGCGAGCCGGAGTTCAAGAATCTGGAATCCGGAATCGTGTTGCAGGCTTACCTGCCCGATACCTTCGATGCCCTCCAGGACATCGCGGAATTTGCCAAGCAGCGCGTGGCAGAGGGCGGCGCCAAGGTCAAGGTGCGCATTGTAAAGGGTGCCAACCTGTCCATGGAAACCGCTGAAAGCGAAGTCCACGACTGGCCGCTGGCTACCTACACCAACAAGCTGGACGTAGACGCTAACTACTACCGTCTGCTGGATTACATCCTGCAGGAGGAATTCGCAGACTGCATCCGCATCGGTGTGGCCAGCCACAACCTGTACACCATCGCCATGGCCTACGAGCTGGGTGTAAAGCGTGGCGTGCTGCACATGCTGGATTCTGAGATGCTGCAGGGCATGTCCCCGGCGCAGCAGGCAGCGGTGCGCAAGGTTTACGAAGGCCGCCAGATTCTCTACACCCCGGTGGTGCACGCGGATGACTTTGACGTCGCCGTGTCCTACCTGGTGCGCCGCCTGGAGGAGAACTCCGCGCCGCAGAACTTCCTCTACGCCCTCTTCGCCCCGGGTGAGGAGCCGCTGGCAAGCCAGGAAGAGACGTTCCGCAAAGCCGTTGCCAAGCGCTGGGATACCTTCGCCGGATCGCGCCGCACCCAAAACCGCCTCGAGGATTCCGGGCGCCAGGCACCGGATTCCGGTCGCTTCAGGAACGAGCCCGATACGGACCCGGCAATTACCCCGAACCGCACTTGGGCCAAGCGTGCGCTTGCAAATGACCCCGGTGAGCACGGCGTCCAAGAGGTTACCGACCCGTCTGCTGTTGAAAGCTACGTCGCCCGCGCCAAGGAGCTGGGCATCGAATGGGGCAAGCGCCCCGCCGCAGAACGCGCCGCAGCCCTGGACGCCGTCGCGGACCAGCTGGCCGCCAAGCGCGGAGACTTCATCTCCGTAGCCGCTTATGAGGCAAATAAGACAGTCACCCAGACTGACCCTGAGATCTCGGAAGCCATTGACTTCTGCACCTACTACGGACAATCGGCTCGCTTCTTGGAAGAGGCACACTCCGAGTTCCACCCGCACACCGTCACCGTGGTGACCCCGCCGTGGAACTTCCCCATCGCCATTCCTACCGGCGGCATTGCTGCTTCCTTGGCGGCGGGCTCGGCGGTCATCGTCAAGCCTGCTCCCCAGGTGGTCCACTGCGGCAAGATGGTGGTTGAGGCCTTCCGCACCGCTTTGGAGGCAGAAGGCTTGGACCCGGATCTGGTGCAGCTGGTGCTTACTGATGAAGGCGATGCCGGCAAGGCCCTGCTTTCCCACGATGACGTGGACAACATCATCTTGACCGGTGCATCCGATACCGGTGCGCTCTTCCGCTCCTGGAAGCCCAAGATGAACCTAATGGCGGAGACCTCCGGTAAGAACGCGCTGGTCATCACCCCGGCCGCCGACCCGGACCTAGCCATCCAGGACCTGTACAACTCCGCCTTCGGCCACTCCGGCCAGAAGTGTTCGGCCGCTTCGCTGGTGATTTTCGTCGGCGCTGCGGGCAAGTCCAAGCGCCTGCGCGAGCAGCTGCTGGATTCCGTCAAGACCCTGAAGCCTGGCCCGGGCTATGACATCACCACCACGATGAATGGCCTGGCTGAAAAGCCGAGCGAGAAGCTGCTGCGCGGCCTGACCCAGCTGGAGCCGGGCGAGAAGTGGCTGCTGAAGCCAGAGAAACTCAACGAAGAAGGCACCCTGTGGTCCCCGGGTATTCGCGATAATGTCCAGCCGGGCTCTTGGTACCACAAGAATGAGTGCTTCGGCCCCATCCTCGGCATCATGTACGCCGATACCTTGGAAGAGGCCATCGCTTGGCAAAACAGCACCGGCTATGGCCTGACCGGCGGCATCCACTCCCTGGATGACAAGGAAATCGAGTACTGGATCGACAACGTTGAGGTGGGCAACGCCTACGTCAACCGCGGCATTACCGGCGCGATTGTCCAGCGCCAGTCCTTCGGTGGCTGGAAGAAGTCCGTCATGGGACCGGGTGCGAAGGCCGGCGGCCCGAACTACGTAGCCCAGATGGGCACCTGGACCGATGGCGAACTCAAGCCGCGCGACGTGGATATCGCCCCAGCCAGCGTGAAGATTCTGCAGCGCCTGCGCGATGAGCTTTCTGATGAGCTCAGCCAGGACGATCTGGAATGGCTCTGGCGCGCCGCCGAGCTGGACCGGATTGCGTGGCTCGAGGAATTCGGCCGCACCCACGACCGCACCGCGCTGGTTTCTGAGGCCAACCGCTTCCGCTACCGCCCGCTGCTAACCAAGCTGCGCATCCGCGTGGGCGAGGACTACAAGCTGCGCGATGTCGCCCGCCAGGTACTGGCTTCCGGGATTACCGGCACCGAGACGGAAATCTCCGCCGCCCCAGAGGTTGCCGCCCAGCTGCAGGAGCTCGGCTTCGACGTGAAGTCCATTTCTGATGGTTCCTTCGCTGCCGCCGTGGCCAATGACGAGTCCTCCCGCGTGCGTGCCCTCGGCACCGTACCGGATTCCGTCTACGAGGCAGCGGTGCGCTCCAACTCCGTGGTACTGGACCAGCCCGTGCTTGCCGATGGCCGCCGTGAGCTCATGCCTTACCTCCTCGAGCAAGCAGTCTCCGTGACCATGCACCGCTTCGGCATCATCCGCAACGTGGGCAACCTGCGCGACTAATACGCCGATTGCTGCCCGTCGCGGCAGATTGAGTAAGCGCCCTACCTTCTCCCGCTTTCTTGCTGGGAGTTGGGTGGGGCGCTATCTTTTTCTCTGCTTTTCCTGCGCTAGCCCTAGGTGGTTTCCTGTGGCATAGTAGATGAATGACTACGCCAGATAACCACTCCCCTAACGGCACCGGGCAACACTCGGGCCAGAACTCGGCGCAGCGCCCGCAGTACCCGTCGGCGCTCGAGCAAAACTCCGTCAACCGCAAGACTGACGCGAAGAACCCCTATATCGCACCGCTAGTTTCCCCCGATGATTCCCAGTTGGGCGCGGAGGTAGCCACCGCCGATCCCGCCGATCGCGATAATAAGTCCGCCGTGCTGGCCAAGGACTTCCGCAGCATGGCCAAGATTTCGGTGTGCTTCATCCTCATCGCGGCAGGATTGGGCTTGGCGGGGTTCCTGCTGCGCTTTATTTGGGTGGGCCTGCTGCCGGTTATCCTCGCCATCTTGGTCTCGACAGTGCTTTATCCAGTTAGCGCTTGGCTGCGTTCTAAGGGCTTTCCCCGCACACTGGCAGCGGTCACGACACTTTTAGGCTTGGTGGTTATTTTCGGCGGCATCTTTGCTGCCATGGCGCCCATGGTCACCGCACAGTCCAAGGTGCTTATTAATGAGGCCGAAGCCGGCATTATGCAGCTGACCAAGATGGTCAACGATTCCCCGCTGGATATTGAGGTGGACCAGCTGCAATCGGTATTCCAAGACATCGTGACCTTTGCCAAGGGCCAGGCATCAACAATTGCCACCGGCGTCGTCTCTGGTTTTTCCATGGCCAGCTCCATTGCGGTAGCCACCGTCATCATGCTCTTTATCACCTTCTTCATCATTAAAGACGGCGATAGGTTCCTGCCCTGGCTGCGCAAATACACCGGTAATTCCGCTGCCTGGCACATCACGGAACTTACCTCCCGCGTGTGGAAGACGCTGTCTGGCTTCATTCAGGCCCAAGCCCTAGTCGCGCTTGTCGATGCCGTCTTCATCGGCCTCGGCCTCTGGGTCCTCCAAGTCCCACTGGCACTGGTCATCGCCGTCATCACTTTCTTCGCCGGCTTTATCCCCATCATCGGTGCGGTCACCGCCGGCGCCTTGGCTGTCATCATCGCCTTGGTATCCAACGGCCTGACCAATGCGCTGCTCGCTCTGGCGCTAATCATCATTGTCCAGCAGGTAGAAAGCAACGTCCTCCAGCCCATCCTGCAGTCCAAGGCCATGGGCCTGCACGCGGCCATCGTCTTGCTCTCCATCACCGTGGGCTCCACCCTGGCCGGCATCGTTGGTGCTTTCCTTGCCGTGCCAGTCGCCGCGACCATTGCCGTTGTCCTGCGCTACCACGCAGAGATGGCCGCCCTGAGCGCCGGCGAGGTTTCCCCCGATGACATCGAAATCGTCACCGGATCCAAGTCAGTATCCGAAGACGACGAAGCTGAGGATGCGGACAATACAGACCCCGAGGCCGAGCGCACCGGCGAAGAAGGCGACGGCGAGAGCTCCCTCGAAGAATCTCCTCGCAAAAAGGTAAAGCAGCTTTTCGCGGCCATGAGCCCGCTGACTTAAAGAATCCGCCCTTCCTCCGCCGTGCGAGACGGCGAGGAAGGCAATGGAGGCATCGGCTAGCGCAAGAAGCCTAAATCGGACGCGGCAGCGGCCAACTGGCGGGCACTGCGGTCCAAGACGCCAGCCCAGGTGCCCATCGATTCCTCATTAGCGGAATCGGAGACCTGCTTCAGTAGCGTGCAGGGCACACCAAAGCGCTGGCAGGTAGCCGCAATAGAATAGCCCTCCATATCGCATAGCTGGGATTTTTTCACCAGCTCATTGCGCAATGCGGTAGTAGAGACAAACATGTCACCGGTGGCCAACCCGCATGCCGGAAGCTCGCCGGAGGTCTCCAGCTCGATGAATTCTGGCAGGAGGTAACGGCTGATATCGGTAAGCACTTCTAGCTTGAAATCGTGCTTGGTTACTTTATTGATCTCGAAGACGCCATCCATGCCATCGACAAGCGCGCCTGCCGTACCAATATTGACCACGCGTTCAGGCAAAGCATCGTTTGCGCGAGCCTCTGCCAATACTTCGGTCAGGGAAATCGCGGCTGGAACCGTGCCGATTCCGGTAATGAGCAGCGCTTCGCCGTCTGGAATGTGCGCAGCTTCGGCGTCCACGGCCGCCACGAATAATGTTCGTCCAGATAAATTTTCCATGCCTGCGACAATACCTGCACCCCACGTGGTCGCTGGACTCGCCGGCACAGATGCTTGTCCTTCTGCACCGCTGGCATCACTGTTTTCGGCGGCACCCGAGTTACAGAATTCCAGCGACAAGCCCCAATGTCCCAGCTATGGTTTAAGGACAGCCCTTTCCCATATCCCCACTATTTTCTGCTGCGCTTTAGTCTAAGGAATCTCTCGTGAGTAAGTACAACCCTTCGCAGGAACCAGAATCATCCCCCGCCGCACAAGCAAGCTCGTCGCCGGACGCTGGACCGCGCGCAGAGACCCAAGAAGGCACCGAAAAAAGTAAAGGCAAGCGGGTTGTGATGATCACCATCGCCATCATCGCTGTTATTGCCTTGGTGGCGGGAGTGACCTTTTCCTTTAATAGACCGGCAAGCTCTAGCGATGAGGCCGCGGAGCCCGCATTTTCTGATTTACAACAATATTCCGCTAAGAATGCACCCGGTTCAGAGGAAACTGAATCCACCGCCACCGCGGACGGCCCTGCGCCTCAAAAGCAGGAAGAGCCTGCTTCTACGGAAGAAAAATGCGGCACTTACTACGGGGAAGCGATTAGCCAGCTCCATCGGCCCATTCAATTATATTGCGATGACAGCTGGCTTTATGTGGCCGAGTCTGGCACCTCGCATTTCTCGCTCTTCCAGTGGAGCGGCAACGGCTGGGATGGGCTGCGCCCGGATGGCATGATCCATCCAGCGGAAATTTCCTGCTATACCCGCGGCAACTTGGAGAAAGAAAATGTGCCAGAAGATCTAATTGAGGAAATTGAGCCATGCTAGTAACAATCCGCCTAGTTACTAGGACACACCCGCCATACCGAAACCCAACTTTTTAATTGACCATAACGCAATGAAAGTCGCGCTACACATATTCGACCAAGATGAACTCATGCAAAGGAGCTCCCTCGTTGACTAATAATAATTCTTTGGGTCAGCCGGATCCCTCTCAGCACCAACCGTGGAATTCTTCTTCCCCTACCGGAGATTCCACAGGCAATACTGGGAAAAGTGGCAAGGCCACACGCTTGGCGATGATCGTCCTCGCAATCATTGCCATCATCGCAATCACCGCCGGTGTCACGTGGGCGCTCACGAATAGCAGCGATTCTGCTGATTCCACTGACGCCGATGCCTTTGTCCCCGTCACCACATCTCAAGAGGAAAACAAGGATGAGGGCACAGCCGCAGAGAAACCTGAACCTGCGACGAAGACGACAACGGAGACCCAGATCCGCTCAGGCCAATCCACTTGGAATGATCAATGCGATGGCCGCTACATCATGATCGTCGAGTCTACCATCATTCCTGTGGGCGAGGATCCGTCAGCAGAGACGCAACGCGTGCAAAACAAATACCCGGGTTCCAAGATTCTTTCCGGCAATGCCTGTAGTTCTCTCCGCGGCCAAGTCGACGGCGGCACAGCATATGCGATCTACTTCGACGCCGGCCACAGCGTGGACAAAGTCTGCGAACTCAAGGCTGCGTACGGCGGCAACGCCCGATCCCTAAATAACAACGCAGACTTCAGCGATCCCTGTTAAGAGGGGGCTTCTGCCTTTCGGCGATGACTCTCATGAAGTTCGCACCACAAATGTCTACAGCTACCGCGTTCTCCTCGGATTCGCCCTAGCTTCGAGCGAATCGCGGTTGCTGTAGACGTTTGTGCGCTTGGTGCACGAGTCTTAGCGCAAGCGGTGGCCTACGAAACCGGCGGCCAGGGTATTGCCGGAGGATTGGTCAATGATCAGAAAGTTTCCCACGGCGCCGCGGGCGGCGTAATCCTCCACGGGCAGTTCGGCCTGGGTCTGGATGGTGATGTGGGCGATATCGTTCATGACAACGGCCTCGGGATCATCAACGTCAGATACGCCATCGAGATCCAAGGTGCGGGAAAGAGCAGCGATACGGGCCTTGACCAGGGAGGAACCGTAGCGCAGCTTGAGCATCTGGCCGGGCTTTAGGTCCTTTTCGGTAAGGCCTACCACCGTGGCATCGAATTCCCGGGTGGCCGGGGGACGCTGGGCGCCGGCGAGGAGATCGCCGCGGGTGAGATCGACGTCATCGGCAAGCAGTAGCGTCACCGAATCACCGGCGGCGGCCGAGGAAGCTGGCCCGTCGGCGGTATCGATCTGGGTGACGGTGCTGGTGCGGCCTTCGGGCAGGTGTACTTCGTCACCCACGGAGATGGATCCTGCCTTCACGCGGCCGGCGTAGCCGCGGTAGTCGGCGGCGTGCTCGCGGATAACGTACTGAATGGGAAAGCGAAAGTCCAGCTCATCGGCGCGACCGGTGGCGACGGGAATGGTCTCGAGCACCTCGAGGACGGTGGGGCCGGTATACCAATCCATGGTGGTAGAGCGCTCGACCACGTTATCGCCCTTGAGCGCGGAAATGGGCACGACGGTGGTGTCGGTGATGTTCAGGCGCTGCGCAATCTTTTGGAATTCGGCCTCAATATCGCGGAAGACCTGCTCGTCGTAGTCCACGAGGTCGATCTTATTGACCGCGAGGACGACATGGCGCACGCCCAGCAAAGCAGCCACGTTGAGGTGGCGGCGGGTTTGTTCGACGACGCCGTGGCGGGCATCGATAAGCAGCACCACTACCTGCGAGGTGGACATGCCCGTAACCGTATTGCGGGTGTACTGCACGTGGCCGGGGGTATCGGCGAGGATGAAGGTGCGCTTATCGGTGGCGAAGTAGCGGTAGGCCACGTCGATGGTAATTCCTTGCTCGCGCTCGGCACGCAGGCCATCGACAAGCAGGGATAGGTCCATGCCGTCGAATCCGCGTTCGGAGGAAGAGCGCTCCATGGACTCGACCTGATCCGCGAGCACGGACTTGGTGTCATAAAGCAGGCGGCCGACGAAGGTGGATTTGCCGTCATCAACGGAGCCGGCGGTGCATAAGCGCAGGGTATCGCGCTGTTTGAGGGCGCCGACATTTGGCGCGAGGGTAGTCGTCATCAGAAGTAGCCTTCCTTCTTGCGGTCTTCCATGGCGGATTCAGAAAGTTTGTCATCGGCGCGGGTGGCACCGCGCTCAGACAGGGTGGAAATGGAGATTTCCGCGAGCACCTCATCGGGGCTGGATGCGGCGGAGTCGACGGCACCAGTGCAGGACATATCGCCGACGGTGCGGTAGCGCACGGTGCGGGTCTCTAGCTGCTCATCGTCTTTCGGCCCGCCCCATTCACCTGACGAAAGCCACATACCGCCGCGGTTGAAGACCTCGCGCTGGTGCGAATAATAAATGGGCGGCAGCTCAAGCTCGCGCGCGCCGATGTATTCCCAAATATCGGATTCGGTCCAGTTGGAGATGGGAAAGACGCGCACGTTTTCGCCGGCCATCTTGCCGCCGTTGTACAGGTCCCACAGCTCGGGGCGCTGGCGGCGAGGGTCCCACCCGCCGAAGGAATCGCGGATAGAAAAGATGCGTTCCTTGGCGCGGGCGCGCTCCTCATCGCGGCGGGCCCCGCCCAGCACGGCGTCGTACTCGCGCTTGGCGATGGTCTCTACCAGCGACACCGACTGCAGCGGGTTGCGCGTTCCATCGGGCCGTTCCTGCAGCTCGCCGCTATCGATCCAGTCTTGGACGTGGGCGACGTGGAGGCGGGCGCCGGATTCCGCAACCAGGTCATCGCGGAATTTGATGACCTCGGGGAAGTTATGGCCGGTATCCACATGGAGCAATTCAAAAGGCACCGTGGCCGGGGCGAAGGCGCGACGGGCCAGTTCGAAGACGACAACGGAGTCCTTGCCGCCAGAGAAGAGGAGGCCTACCTTATCGAATTGCCCGGCAACCTCGCGCAGGATGTGGATGGATTCGTTTTCTAAGTCTTGTAAGTGTGGGGAAAGTGTGCTCATTATTCGTGTAACCCGCATTCTGTCTTGCCATCTGCAAATACTCGCCCGGAGCGGGCGTCCTCACCGTCGCCGACCGGGAAGGTCAACGGCGCATCGCCGATGGACCGGTATCCCTGCAGGGTCAGCGGGTGGATGATGAGGTCATTATCTGCGATGTACTGATCGGTATCGTCCAAGTTCCAAGTGATAATCGGCGAAATCTTTAACCGCCCAGTGCGGTCCAGGCTGAGCGCCGGGGCGTGGGCGCGGTGCTCGGAATCGGCCCGGCGCAGGCCCGTGACCCATCCGGCATAAGGGTCCATGGCCATATTCAGTGGCTCCACCTTGCGCATGCGGTTATAGGCGGCAGTATCGCGCGCGTAGAGGCGCGGGCCGTAGACCTCGTCTTGTTCTTCGGGGCTCAGCAGCGGCAGCACGCGGACAAGGGGGAGATCTGGGTAGCGCTTATCCACCTCTTCGGCCACTTGGAGGGTTTCTGGGAAGTGCCAGCCGGTATCGATGAAGAGCAGATCCGCTGCGAGCCCGGCGCGGTGGGAGAGCTCTGCCAGCACGGTATTTTCCATGGACATGGTGACCGCAAGCCGGCCAGGGGCGTGCTCGGCGGCCCACTCGGTGATGCTTTCTGCGGATTCGTAGGCGAGCTTATCCGCCCACGTGTCCACTAGCTGTTCATTGCGCGCGGCCACCTCAGCGGAAAGCGGCGCGGTATCGCGCGTGCCTTCGGGCGAGATATGGGGATCACGGAAGGACTGTCCACCATCCAGCAGGTTCGTCGTTGGGTTCATGAGCTCACACACTAGGCAACCGCGGTAGCTCACGCAGCACGTTTTTCTGGAAACGGCGCTGAGCTTGGCAGAAAGAGAGAATAAAATGTTTTATTTCTGAACCAAGCTGACTAGATTTATAGACAATGTAGTCTATCGCGGGCAAACCAAACTCGCCTGAGGAGGAACTATTATGCAGCGTGTCGCCATCATCGGAGAAGGTCCTGCCGCCTTATCCGCCGTGGAAAGGCTCCTAAGCGCCGGCATGTGCGTAGACCTCATCTCAGAAAGAACTGCACCGTTCGGTCTACTTCGCCGGTTTGCGGGGCTTGCCGGGGTGGTTGATGAGGCCGTGCCGCACGAGTGCGCACCGGGTATGACCCCGCGGCTGCGCCTACTGGGAAATGTGCGCGTGGGAATAGACGGCGATATCACCCATAACGAGGTCCACCAGTTGGCCGCCCACGGTGACCGCGAGCTCATCGTCATGGAATTAAAGGCCCGTGGCATTCCCGTCACTGAACTGGCCCCCGAAAGTTGGACTGGTTTAATTCTAGGCGATGAGGGGTTCAAGGGTCTGATTCCGATATTGCA
>NZ_JBEHFT010000051.1:0-11461 GCF_040225455.1 Corynebacterium sp. KPL2838
GCCGATGCCCCCATCCTCGCCCACGCCTACCACGCCCCGCGCGGCAAAGATCGTGTGCTGAGCATCTACGCCGGCGACCCGCTACCCGCCTCCAACGAAGACTCCGTGGCCGTTGCCACCCCGACCACGCAGGCGGCGACCGAGACCTTCGAAACCAGCAGCTTTCGCGCCGTCACCGCCACCCCGGAGCCCACGCGCCACACTGGGTGGTGGGTCACGGCCATTGCCGTGGTCGCCGTCGTCGCCCTGCTGACCGTATTCATCGTCGCGGTTTAGTTTCCACGAAAACGGATTAGGCCCCACTGAGGCCCGGCGCGCCCTGTCCCGCCACAGGAATTCCGGGATACTAGACTTAGGTTGATGAATAACACACCTGGCCCCTCCCCACGGTCGCCGCAGGCTCCCTCGCCGGCGACCATGGCGTCCCAGCATGCGGCTAGGACCCACGCCCAGGCGTCCCCTCACTCCGCAGCCGAATCCGCCGCCCAGCCGGAGACCAAGGCTGCGGCACAGCAGCGCAAGCCGGGCCCCAACTCCCAAAGCGAATCCAGCACCGGCGTCCCCAACAGCACAGGCACGGCCAAACCAGGCCCGCGCCGGCCTCGGCCGCGCCGCGCCGTCCGCCCCTCCGGCGGGCCGGCGACACCGAAAACCCCGGCCGACCCCGCCGCTTCGACTGCTCCGTCCGCATCCACCGCGGACAGCGCACCGCAAAAGCAGCCGGACAAGGCCGAGACCGTCACCAAGCACCCCTACGTGGCCCTCACGCTGCAGACCACGGGCATCCACCCATCGACCGGCCGCATCGTCACCATCGATGCGGTGGCCTTTGATAACGCCGGCGATATTGGCCAGCGCTTCCACGCCGTGCTCAAGCCGGATATCGATGCTGGCCCACACCACCTCCACGGGCTGACCATCGCGGATATCGAGCAGGCGCCCGCCTTTAGCAGAGTTCTCAAATCGCTGGATAAGCTTATCGATGGCCGCACCCTCGTCGTTCACGATATCCCCTATACCTGGGGTTTTATCGTCGCCGAGGCCCGCCGCGCCATGATGACCGCCGCACGTCAAAACCGCGCGCGCAACCGCGGTCGCAATAAAGGCAAGCGCCGCCGCCAAAAGGTGGGCCACATGCCCGCGCCCGTGCGCATCATCGATACCCTGGCCACCTCGTATGCGCAGGGCGTGCGGTCGAATGACGTGCGACTGAGGGGCGTCGCCAAGCAGAATGGCTTGGATGCCGATCCTCAGGCAACGGTGGAACGCGCCCGGCGTCCAGAGCAGGAGACCTCGCGCGAGGAGACGGAGCTGCTCATCCAGCTCTACCAGCACCAACAGCGCGGCCCGGTGCGCAGCTATGCCCCAGACGATGTCCGCGCCGACCGCTTTGGCCTGCAACGCTCGCACGTGCGCGTCGATGCCGCCGAGGCCCCCGTGCAGCACCACAACCCCGGCAAATACGAGCCCGGCAAGGAACTGCGCCGCGGCATGGAAATCGTCGTGGCCCCCGAAATCCTGGAGGACCCGGATACGGTTATCTCCGCCCTCATGCGCGAGGAGCTGAACTATTCGGAAAAGCTCACCCGCGAGGCATCGCTTGTCGTGTGCAATGTCACCAAGGATCTCGTGGGCAAGGCCATGCACGCCCAGCGCAAGGGCATCCCGCTGATGTCTGATGCCGCGTTTCTCGATGCCCTCACCCGCATCGAAGACCCCACCACAGCCCAGCCGCCGGCGCGGCGCCAGCCCCCGCAAAAGAGCGGCGGGAATAACCAGAGCAAGAGCCAGAAACGGCGGCGCAGGCGCGGCGGGCGCGGCCGGGGGCGGCGAAATTCTGGCGGCTCGGCACCCAAGAACAACGCCTAGCCCACTTCCCCGGCTACCCTAGAGGGCATGAGTTTTTCAGTCCCGGGTGCCTTGAAGAAGTTGCGCACCACCGCCGCGACATCCGCCGCGAAGCTGGCCACCACCGCTTCCCGCGCCACCGGCCGGGGCGCCGGCGGAATGATCGGCGGCCTTATCGCCAATGCCATTGACCCCTCCATCATGACCAACCTGGGCGGCGGGCGCCCGGCCGTGCTGGTCACCGGCACCAACGGCAAGTCCACCACCACCCGCATGCTCGCCGCCGCGGTCCGCGCCGAACACCAGGTCGCCACCAATGACGGCGGCGATAACATGGACGCCGGCATCATCTCCGCGCTCATGGCGGGCAAGGACGCCTCACACCTCGTCCTCGAGGTCGACGAGCTGCACGTGCCGCACGTCGCCGATAACCTCAACCCGCAGGCGCTTGTGCTGCTCAACCTCACCCGCGATCAGCTCGACCGCGTCGGTGAGATCAACAAGATCGAGCGCGCTCTCCGCGGCGCCGTGGAGGCCCACCCGGACATGTTGGTCATCGCCAATTGCGATGACGTGCTCATGACGTCGGTCGCCTACGACGCCAAGAACGTCATCTGGGTTTCTGCCGGTGCCGGCTGGCTCGGCGATTCCGTCACCTGCCCGCGCACCGGCGGCCACGTCGTGCGCACCGAGGATGACTGGTACGCAGTAAAGCCGCTTGCCGATGGCCGCGAGTTCCGCCGCCCGCAGCCGACGTGGGGCATCGACAAGCATGGCGTTATTACCCCCACCGCAAAGCGCCCGCTGAACCCGGCGCTGCCGGGCCGTGCCAACCGCGGTAACGCGGCGCAGGCCATCGCCGCGGCTGTCGAGGGCTTCGGCGTGGACTTGGATCGCGCTATTGCCGCGGCAGAAAGCATCGATGACGTCGCCGGCCGATATTCCACCATCCACTGGAAGGGCCGCGAGATTCGCCTGCTGCTGGCCAAGAACCCCGCCGGCTGGCAAGAGGCCCTGTCCATGGTGGACCGCAGCGCCGATGGCCTGGTCATCGCCACGAACGGGCAGGTTGCCGATGGCATCGACATGTCCTGGCTCTGGGACGTGAAATTCGAGGGCTTTAATGGGCTCAGCGTCAAGGCCGCCGGCGAGCGCGGAACCGACCTTGCCGTCCGCCTCGTCTACGCGGATATCACCCACGAGCTCATCCCGGATCCCATGGATGCGCTCGCCGCCTGCCCCGAGGGCCGCATCGAGGTCCTTGCCAATTACACCGCCTTCCGCGATCTGAAAAAGGCCCTGTCCAAGGAGGCTAATAATGCTTAATATCGGCCTAGTGCTTCCCGATGTCCTCGGTACCTACGGCGATGACGGCAACGCCCTCGTGCTGCGCCAGCGAGCCCGCATGCGCGGCCTCGACGCCGAGATCCACCCCATCCGGCTGGGCGAGCCGGTGCCCGAGACGCTGGATATTTATACCATCGGCGGCGGCGAAGACACCGCGCAGATTCTTGCCGCAGAGCACCTCATTGCCGATGGCGGGCTGACCCGCGCCGCCACGTCCGGCCGCCCCATCTTGGCCATTTGCGCCGGCCTGCAGGTCCTCGGCGAGTCCTTCCGCGCTTCCGGCCGGGTTATCGATGGCGTCGGGCTTATCGATGCCACCACCGCCGGCATGCAAGACCGCGCCATCGGCGAGGTATCCTCCACTCCTACCGGCGCCGGCGTGACCGCAGATCTCACCGAGCCGCTTACCGGCTTCGAAAACCACTTGGGCGCGACCATCCTCGGCCCGTCCGCCCAACCGCTGGGAACCCTGACCCGCGGCAATGGCAACGCCGACCAGGCCGCCACTGCGGATCTCGCCGATGGCTCCACCCAGCGCACCTACGAAGGCGCCGTGCAGGGCAGCGTCATCGCCACTTATATGCACGGCCCCGCCTTGGCCCGCAACCCGCAGCTCGCGGATCTGCTCCTGGCCCAAGCCATGGGCGTTTCGCTCGCCGATCTCGATCCACTAGACATCCCCGCGGTCGACCGTTTGCGCACCGAGCGCTTCAACGCCGCCGAGCCGCCGCGCTCCCAGCGCTAAACCTGTGGATAACTTCCCCAATTCGCGGCCTTCACAACCAAAAAGAGCCAAATTGAGCCGAGTTATCCACAGGCTGGCCGCGGTCGCCTTGTAGCTCCCAGGCCCCAACCCTAGGCTGCGGGGTATGACGTTATTGGAGCAGCTGGGGGACATCGCCAAGCGCGGCGTAGACCTGATTGAAGAGGCCTACGCCGCCGCTGACCTGCCCCTGCCTGCGGACCACGCGCGCGAGCTGCGCCGCACCGCCGAGGCTTTCCTCGCACCTACCAGCCACTCGCGCTATCAGCGCCGCGCGCTGGCCGCCGCGCGCCGCAACCAGCACAGCCTGGCCACGCTCGCGCTCATCGCCCGCCGTTCCCGGCGCGTGAAAAATCCCACCGAGCGCTGGCGCTTCCGCGAAACCCTGTGCGCTACCGCCGGGACCACCGCCGAAGTGTCCCGCGCCGCCACACGCCTGCTGCGCGAAATCGCCCCACCGCCCGAGCGCGAAGACGGCGGGCGCCGCATCCTGCACGGCGAGAAAACCACGCTGAGCTTTACCGGCCCCGCCGCCGAAATGGCCGATATCTGGGCCACCGCGAAGGATAATCCCCTCGCCTGGCTCACCGGCTCCCGTGCCGTCGCGCCGGCCAGCGTGACCACCAATGTCATCATCGAGCTGCCGGATTACCTGAAAATCCTGCGCGGCGAGGGCTCAGAAGTCCGCCTCGCCATGACCAACGGCGCCACCATCACCGGCGTCGACCTCATCCGCCGCACGCTCGCCGGCGCCGGCCTTTTCACCCTCATCCACCCCGAGGAAGGCCCCGTCAACCTCTACCGCGCCCGCCACGCCTCCGCCAAGCAGCGCCGCATGCTCGAGGCCGAAGGCGCGCGCTGCGCCTGGCCCGCTTGCAGGCGCCCCGCCGCTGAATGCCAAGCCCACCACATCTTCGAATACGCCCGCGGTGGCCACACTCACCCGGCGAATATGTGCCTTTTGTGCCCGTACCACAATTCCATCAACGGCCTTCCGGGGCGGGGGCGGATGGCGCGCATCAACGGGCGCATCGCCTGGCTGCCGCCGCATCCGCGCCACGCGGACCGCCCCGCCCCGTCATCAGACCCTCCGGGTTCCGCTGCACCGCCGCACTCGGCCTCGCCACCGGAGCCGAATGCGCCTCCCCCAGTCTTTACTGGCCGCGCGCCACGCGGGCCCACCACCGCCGTGCCCTAAACCGCAAGAAATCAAATGTCCCGGGCCGTTACCAAATGGCACCGCGGTCAGTGCTGCGGGCCCCTAAATGGTCAGGCGCCCCGAAAGCGCACGGGACAAGGTGAGCTCGTCCACGAACTCCAAATCGCCTCCGAGCGGCATGCCGGAGGCCAATCTGGTGATCTTTAAATCGGGAAAGTCCCGCAATAACCGCACCAGGTAAGCCGCGGTGGCCTCGCCCTCCGTATTCGGATCGGTGGCGAGGATGACCTCGCGGATGGTGGGGGTGTCGTCGTAAAGCGGGGCTTCTGGCGTGGAATCCGCCAACTCCCTATCCGGCAGCACCCCGCCCAGCCGCTGGAGGAGCGTGGAAATATTCAAATCCTTCGGCCCAACATTAGCCAGCGGGTCCAGCGCACCGCCGAGCACGTGATAGCGGCCCTCGTACTCACCCGTGCGCTCGATAACCTGGATGTCCTTCGGTTCCTCCACGACGCAAATGGTGGAGGCGTCGCGCTGCGAATTGATGCAAATCCGGCAGACGTCCTCGCGCGAAATATTGCAACAAATGCGGCAAAAAGTAACGCCGTCGCGCACCCCGCCTAAGGCATTTTGCAGGCGCTCGATATCCTCCGGTTCCATGTGCAACACATGAAACGCGATACGCTGCGCCGACTTCGGGCCGATGCCCGGCAGGCGCGAAAACTCATCAATGAGGTCCTGCAGAGGTCCTTCAAACACCACAACTCCCAAAATTACGTCAAGGCCGCGGCCCCACTATCGGGACAACGGCCTTTTTAGAATATCGCGCGGTTAGAAGCCGCCGAACATGTCATCCATCGACGGTCCGCCCTGGCCGCCCATGCCCTGCGAGAGGGGACCAATCTTTTCCTGTGCCAACTTGCCCGCAGCGGCGTGGGCATCCTTAAACGCGCCCATCACCAAGTCCTGCAGCGTATCGATGTCCTCGGGGTCAACCACGGACTTATCAATCTGCAGGTCTACCAGCTCGGCGCCACCGGTCATGGTCACCTTAACCAGGCCATTGCCCGCGCTTCCCTCAACATTGGTGGCCAGGATTTCTTCCTGCGCCTTCTGCAGCTCGGCCTGCACCTGCGCTGCCTGCGCGATGAGGTCGTTCATGTCGTTGGGTTGTGGGGTGGAATCTTGTTCAGCCATAGTTTTCGTCCTTTCTCAATAAATCCACTGTAGTTTTGCTACCGCCCGAGTCTACCGTGCCACAGTCCTATACACGGCGTGCGCCTAGTTCCTTTTCCACGAGCTCCATCGCTATCTCGGTGGCGCTGCGGTGGTCCATTTCGCCTGCGGACTGCGCGGCTTCGACCATGTCGCGTTCTTCGTCATCGCGCGTATAGGCCGGCGGTTCTTCCGGCAGCGGTTCGTCCGCGGGGCTGCCTTCCGGTTCTGGCTCGGGAGGCAGCGGCACCCCGTTGCTAAATTGCGGCGTGCGCGCGAATTCGTCGTCGCGTTGCTTCGCCACCTCGGTTGCCTTGGCGATGCGCGAGCGCCACCCGGGCTTACTCTCCGCCTCCTTGTCGTCGCTCGGCTCGCGTTCGGGCGCGTTGGGGTTCCATTCAGGTTTGCTTTGCGGCGCCCGCGGCGCATCGAACCCGGCGGTCTTTGGGTCCGTGCCCACCACGCAATTGACCTCAATATCGCGCTGAAATTCCTCCCGCAGCACGTCCACGATGACGGAATTATTCGCCGGCGCATTGATGCGTTCTGCCAGCGCACCTGTGGTATGCCCCAGCGTCAGCGTATTATCGCGGAACCCGAGCACGCGGGCTTCGGCAAGCATGATTTCAGCGACCTTATTCCGCTTGCCGACACTCCCCCTCAGCTCCACCCATTTCCTCTTCACTGCCTCCACGAAGTCACCGTCATCGCCGCTTGCCGATGCCCCCTGCGCCTGCTGTTGCGGTTGTTCTGCATGGGCTTGTTGCTGTCCCTCCGACTGTGCTAGCGCTGCCGGCACCGGTTTCTCCAGTGGTTCCGCTTGGCCGTTGCCGCGGGCTGGCGCATTCTGCGGAACCTGGCGCTCCTGGCCCCATGGATTCGCGCTACCGTCAGTTTCTACGTCGCCGCCTGCCGCGGTAGCCGAAGCGTCCTTTTCAGGCACATCGCTAGACTGCGAATCCGCGGACTGCTGCCCCGGCTGCATATATTCTGCGCTCGGTTGCGCAGGCCGTGAGACAGATCCCTCCTCATTCCCATCCCCTGCCGGCTGCGCCGATTGCTCAGCCGGGGTGGCCTGCGCAGACTGCGCTGCGTCCTCATGTCCGGCCCGCGAATGCTGCGCCGTTGCCTCCGGTTGCTCAGGTGTCTGCTCAGGCTGAGACGGCGATGACAGTGCTGACGGTGATGTCGATTCCGGTGCCGGAGCCGGTGCCCCGGTGCCCGCGGCGGTCTGGTTTTGTTGTTGCTGCGGTGCCGACGGTGCATCGGAGCTCGACCCGGCCTGGTTTTGCGGCGCCTGGGACTTTGCACGGCGCCGCGCGATGATGGCGGCCGCTGCCGACTGCGGATCTTGGGCGCCCGAAAAGGCTGGCCCGTTTCCCGCGGAAGGTGCCGCCTGGCCCGATTGTGCAGACTGTCCGCCATGGCCAGCATGGTTGGGCTGGCCGGCTTGTGCGGATTGCGGGGCGCCGCTGGGTTGGGCAGGCTGGGCTGCGGATGCCGCACCAAGGGCGGCACTCGGCGCCGCGCTCGGTGCTGCGCCGGACGAGGTACCAATGAGCAAGTGGGCGCACATGATCTCGAGCAACAGGCGCGGCGAGGTGGCCCCTGTCAGATCGCTGATGCGGTCATTGACCGTCGAGGCAAGATAAGTCAGCTGCGGGCCGGAAAAACGCTGTGCTTGGGAGGTGAGCACCTCGGCGCGGTCGGTGGGCGCGGAAACCAGGCCTGCATCGATGGCCCCCGGCACGGCCTGCAGGATCATCAGGTCGCGCAAACGGTCGAGCAGATCCACCGCAAACCGGCGCGGGTCGTGGCCGGCCTCGATGACATTGTCGATCTGTGCGAAAAGGCCGGCCTTGTCGTTCTCGGCGAGGGTGGCGATGGTGTCATCGAGAAGCGTGACGTCCGTAACGCCGAGCAGCGGACGCGCGAGGTCATAGGTCAGGCCATCGGGACCCGCGCCAGCCAAAAGCTGGTCCAGCAGCGACAGGGTATCGCGCGGGGAGCCGCCGCCGGCCTCAATGACCATGGGATAGACGGCGTCTTCGACCTGCACGCCCTCGGAAGCCACGGTCTTTTGCAGCAGCCCCTTCATCGCGGGCGGGGTAAGCAGGCGGAAGGGATAGTGGTGCGTACGGGAGCGAATGGTGCCGATGATCTTTTCCGGCTCCGTCGTCGCAAAGATAAAAATCACGTGCTCCGGCGGCTCTTCAACCACCTTAAGCAACGCATTGGCACCAGACGGGGAAATCATGTGCGCCTCGTCGATGATGAAGATGCGATAGCGCGATTCCGCCGGCGCATAGTAGGCGCGGTCGCGCAGCTCGCGCATGTCCTCCACGCCATTGTGCGAGGCAGCGTCGAGCTCCGTCACGTCCAGGTTGCCCGGGCCGCCGGGCGCGAGCGACACACACGAATCGCACTTGCCGCACGGCGTCGAAGTGGGCCCGTGCTCGCAATTGAGCGACCGGGCCATAATCCGCGCCGAGGACGTCTTACCGCAGCCGCGCGGGCCGGAAAAGAGGTAGGCGTGGTTGATACGCCCCGCGTCGAGGGCGGCAGATAGCGGCGTGGTGACCTGCTCTTGCCCCACGACCTCGGCAAACGTTGCTGGACGGTATTTCCGGTATAAAGCCACGGTTAGCCAGTTTACCGGCTAACCCTCGCGCGACCAGTCCAGCAGGTCAATGCCCTGCTCGGCCACGGCTTCCTGCAGCTTGCCGACGCCCTCTTCCACCCCAAACGCATATTCCGCATCCGTCAGCATGACCAGCTGCAGCACGAGCGTCAGGCGGTTCTCCTCGCGGTATTGCGGCGTCTGCCCGCCCCAGAGGTACGGGGCGATGAGCAGCCCGTGGTGCACGGTCTGCTCGCCGGGGAGATCCAAAAGTGACGGCAGCAAGACACCGGGTTGCGCGGGCAAGAGGCCGCCCGCCTTCTCCAGCTTCGCGGCCGCAGCCCCCACGGCGGCGGCGACTTCGGGCTGGCCCACGCGCGCTACAGTGACGAGTTCGCAGCGCACATCTAGGCCTTCGGCATCGCTGCGCAGGCCGGTATCGACGTCGTTGAAGGTGGTGGTGAGGGCGAGGGATTGGGCATCGGCAAGCGTGGCTAAACCCAACCTGCGCCCGTCGACGTACCGGAACTCCAGCGGAGCCGGGATGACCTCGCTAAGCCACACGGCGGATTCGTCGGCGTTGATTTTAGCCCTCCGCCTTTTCGATGGCGGCCAAGAGCACGCAGGTGGCGACGCCGTCGATGGCTTCCTCGATTTCCTCCTGCGGCGGCAGCGAAACCGCAAGGCGGATATTGCGGTCATTCTCATCGCGGCCGTGCGGGTAGGCTGCACCCGCCTTGGTGAGCACGATGCCGGCGTCCTTGGCCAGCTCCCACACGCGGGTGGCGGTGCCGTCGACGACGTCCATGGAGATGAAGTAGCCGCCCTCTGGGTCGGTCCATTCCGCGACCCCATACTCGCCCAGGCGCTCATCCAGGATGCGGCGCGCGGCAGCGAACTTCGGCGCCAGCAGCTCGGCGTGGCTGCGCATCAGCTCGCGCACGCCGTCCGCGGAGTCGAAGAACTCGGCGTGGGCGAACTGGTTAATCTTATTCGGCCCAATGCCGCGGATGCCCGCGTGCGCCAGGTACCAGTCCAGGTTCTCTGCCGAGGACCCGAAAAAGCTCACGCCAGAGCCCGCGAAGGTGACCTTGGAGCTCGAGGACATGGCCCAGAAGCGGTTGGGGTGCCCGCCCTGCTTGGCGATGTCCAGAACCGGCAAGACTTCCGGAAACTCGTCTGTCAGCGTGTGTACTGCATAGGCGTTATCCCACACAATGCGGAAATCGGGCGCCGCGGTATCCATTTCTGCCAGGCGGCGGGTCTTTTCCTCCGAAATGATCGCGCCGGTGGGGTTGGAGAACATGGGGATGAGCCACATGCCCTTGACCTGCGGGTCTTGGGTGAGCTTCGCGATGGCCTCGACATCTGGGCCGTCGTCTTCCATCGGCACCGTCACCAACTCGAAGCCGAAGAGTTCCGTAATGGCGAAGTGGCGGTCATAGCCAGGCACGGGGCAGATCCACTTGACGTTTTCTTCCTCGCTCCACGGGCGCGGCGAATCATTGGTGCCGAAGGTATAGGACCAAGAAATGAGGTCGAACATGATGTTGAGCGAGGAGCTATCGCCGGCCAGCAAGAGCTCCGGGTCAATATTGGTAAGCTCGCCCCACAGCTCGCGCAGCTTCTTTACGCCCTTCAGGTTGCCGTAGTTGCGCAGGTCAGCGCCTTCAGAATCAGTGTAGTTTCCCTCACCTGGCAGCGACAACAGCGCATTGGAGAGATCGAGCTGCGCCTTCGACGGCTTGCCACGGGTCAGATCCAGCTTGAGGCCCTTTGCTTTCAGGTCCGCGTAGTCTTCGCGGACTTTCGCGGCAAGTTCTGCCAAGGCGGACGATTCCAGAGTAAGAAGCGACATTAGTATGTCTACCTTCCGTAGTGTGGTGCGACGTTTAGCCACCAATACTAACGCACCCTGCATAAAAAAGGGACCCCGCGCACCCGTCAGAGCCTCCTGACCCTTGCTGCATTCCTGCCCTGGGGGAGTTCAGAGGATGGACGCCACGCGGAATCCTGCCTTTACTCTAACGCCCGCGGGCCACATTAGCCAAATACGCGTCTCTCGGAGCGAGACGGAGGCTGCGGGCGGCATCGGTAAGCGGCAGCAGTACGGTAAGCGCGCCACCCTGCCCCACCGAAGCCCAATAATTGCCCAGAAATTACGTCTGACCAGGCGATTGGCATTCTAATTGCCACGGCTGCTAATGTTTCTTCTCGGAGGATTCGACTAGCGGCCTATGTCACACGCCTGGAACGCGTGCGGGGTTCACGCCCCTCGTGGGTTCAAATCCCACATCCTCCGCCATTGTCATGAGTCGCGACATGCTTGACAGGTCAGTCGCGACATCGTTGACGAACCGGCATCTCAGTTGTTTTTGTTCTGAGGTGCCGGTTTTTCGTGTTTTGGGTCTAGGGGTGGGTCGCCTTTTTTCCGGGTTAAACGACAAAACGTGTTGTTTTTCGGCGTGTCGAGTTAAACGACATTTTGTGTTGGTGGGGGTAGGGGTTT
>NZ_JBEHFT010000052.1:0-11418 GCF_040225455.1 Corynebacterium sp. KPL2838
GGCAAACGAGTCTCAAGAACAGCCGGCAGACTCATGGAAGGAGCCCGAGTTTCCGGCTGGAAACAAGCCATCAACCAGATGGCCGTGGCCTTTCCCGACTGCTTCGACAAATACCTATAAGCCTAGCCACACACAAACAACTTGACACGCTCGCGACTCCTACGACAATGCTCTGGCTGAAAACGTTAACGGCCCCTCACAAGAGGCGAACTCATTTATACCCGCAGGTGGGATGATGTTGTCGAAGTAGAAATCGCCACGTTTGAGTGGGTGTCATAGTGGAACGAGACAAGGCTCCACCAAAGCCTGGGATACCGAACCCCAGCCGAGGTGGAAACCGAATTGTGAAAGAAGAACTTGCCACAGGCAATAATGGAAAACAAGGCACATGCCTAGGAACAAAACCCGGGGCACCTCAAACCGGCCCCCAGAAAAACTGAGATGCCGGTGCGTCAACGATGTCGCGACTGAACTGTCAAGCATGTCGCGACTCATGACATCGACGAATTCCGCGATTACTACAACACCACACGCCCACACCGCGCACTAGGACGACACACCCCACACCACAGCTACACCACCGGCACAAAAGCCAGCCCCAACGACAATCCCACACAAGAATGGCGCACCAGAAAAGACATCGTCTGGGACAACGGCAAAGTCACCGTCCGCTACGCCGGCAAACTCTTCCACCTAGGCATCGGGCGCGCATTCAAGAAACAAAAAATCCTCATGGTCATCGCCGACAACCACATCACCACATCACTAGCTGCGACCGGAGAAATCATCACCGAGCACTACATCGACACAGCCCGCGACTACCAAAAGCCCTACTGGAAAAAAGGCGACCCACCCCTAGACCCAAAACACGAAAAACCGGCACCCCAGAACAAAAACGACTAAGATGCCGGTTTGTCAACGATGTCGCGACTGACCTGTCAAGCATGTCGCGACTCATGACACAGAGCCGACGACGGGAATCGAACCCGCGCCAGCAGCTTGGGAAGCTGCAGTTCTACCATTAAACTACGTCGGCACTGCGCTAAATGCGCTTTCCCTACTATACACCTTGGGCAGGCGATTGAGTAGAATCGGGTCCGTGCTTCTTTCAGATCGTGATATTCGTTCCGCCATTGATTCCGGAGAGCTGGGCATCGACCCCTTTGATAGTGAGCTTATCCAGCCTTCTTCCGTTGACGTGCGCTTGGATAAGTATTTCCGGGTATTCAATAACTCCCGCTATACGCACATTGACCCCAAGGCGGAGATGCCGGAGCTTACCACGTTGGTGGAAGTAGAAGAGGATCAATCCTTCATTCTCCACCCCGGCGAGTTTGTCCTTGGCACCACGCTGGAGAAATTCACCCTCCCGGCTGACTTGGCCGGACGGTTGGAAGGCAAGTCCTCGCTGGGGCGGCTGGGGCTATTGACCCACTCCACCGCGGGCTTTATCGATCCCGGCTTTTCCGGGCACATCACCCTGGAGCTTTCCAATACCGCGAACCTGCCCATTGCGCTGTGGCCGGGGATGAAGGTGGGCCAGTTGGCCATCTTTAAGATGACCTCGCCGGCGGAAAGCCCCTATGGCACGGGTGCCTTGGGATCGAAGTACCAAGGTCAGCGCGGCCCAACGCCATCAAAGTCTTACCTGAACTTCCGCAGGGATTAATCTGGTATTTACATAAAATCTCTAGGATGAGGTTTTATGCGGATGACTGTTATTGGCACCGGTTACCTGGGTGCCACCCACGCCGCCTGCATGGCGGAATTGGGGCATGAAGTTTTAGGCGTCGATGTAGACGAGGATAAAATCTCCGTCTTGCAATCGGGCAAGGTTCCCTTTTTTGAGCCGCGGCTACCGGAGGTGCTCGAGCGCAATATTGATGCTGGGCGCTTAGGGTTTAGCACGGATTATGACGAGGCTGCGCAATTCGCCAACGTGCACTTTCTCGGCGTGGGAACCCCGCAGCGTCGCGGTTCTTATGCGGCGGATATGACCTACGTTAAGGCCGTTATCACGGACTTGGTGCCCAAGCTGCGCGGGGGGCACGTCATCTTTGGCAAATCCACCGTTCCGGTAGGTACAGCGGCGGAACTACAAGAACTTGCGGATAGCTTGGCGCCAGAGGGTACCCGCGTGGAAATCGCGTGGAACCCGGAATTTTTGCGCGAGGGTTATGCGGTGCACGACACCATCACCCCGGACCGCATCGTGATTGGTACCCGTGAATCAGAATCTCGTGCGGAGGAGCTTGCCCGCGAGATCTACGCGCAGCCGCTAGCGCAGGATACGCCCTTCATTGTGACCGATCTGCAGACCGCAGAGCTGGTAAAAGTTTCCGCCAATGCTTTTTTGGCCACCAAGATTTCCTTTATCAATGCGGTCTCTGAGATTTGTGAGATCGCGGGGGCGGATGTGGTGGCGCTGGCGGATGCCATTGGCATAGACAAGCGCATCGGCCGCACGTTCCTCGGCGCGGGCCTGGGCTTTGGCGGTGGTTGCCTGCCTAAGGATATTCGCGCCTTTATGGCGCGCGCCGGTGAGCTCGGCGCCGATCAGGCCCTGACCTTTTTGCGAGAGGTGGACGCGATTAATATGCGGCGGCGCGACCGCATGGTGGACCTGTCTAAAGAAGCCTTCAATGGCTCGCTTTTGGGCCACCGCGTTACCGTGCTGGGCTGTGCTTTTAAGCCCAATTCGGATGATGTACGCGATTCGCCGGCGCTCTCGGTTGCTGGGTCCTTGTCCTTGGCGGGTGCTGCGGTGACCGTCTATGACCCTGAGGGTATGGACAACGCCAAGAAGGTTTTTCCCACCTTGGACTATGCCGCCGATACGGAATCCGCCTTGCGGGAGGCGGAGTTGGTCATCCTGGCCACCGAATGGCAGCAGTTTAAGGAGCTGGACCCGAACGAGGCTGGCGAGCTCGTGGATAATAGGCACATTATCGATGGCCGCAATGTGCTCGACGTTGCGGCTTGGTCCAACGCCGGCTGGAAGATACAGGCGCTGGGCCGCACGCTCTAACGGCGGCGTGACGGGACGGTAAACGCGGCAATCAGCGTGGTAATCGGTACTGCTAGGGTCAGTGCCATGGCGCCGACGCCGGAGCGCAGGAGCTCGGTGGCGACGAGATCGCTGCTGAGGATTTGCCCTGCGGGGCGTTCGGCGGCGGTGATGAGCAGGAGTAGGGGCAAGGCGGCGCCGGTATAGGTCAAAATGAGGGTATAGACCATCGAGGCGATGTGGTCGCGGCCGACCCGCATGGCGGATAGGAAAAGCTCGAGCGGTGATGCCGCGGGATCGGATTCGTGCAGCTCGGTGATGGTGGAGGCTTGGGCAATGGCGACATCGGCAAGGCTGCCCAATGCGCCGACGACGAAACCGCACAGCAGCACGCCCAGGATGGACACATTGGGCATATACAGCAGCAGCTTGAGGTTATCTTCGGAGCTATAGCCTTGCAGCTGCGAACTATCGATGGCCGCCCACGCTAGGAACGCGGCGATGGCAAGCGCGGTCAGGGAACCGCCCACCGCGGAGGCGGATTTCCAATTCACGCCGTGGACCAGGGGCACGGCAAGGAGAATGATGGCGGTACAGGCGGCGAGTGCCACCCAGAGGGGATTGGTGCCCGCGATGAGCGCTGGGATCAGGAAGCTAAAGACGATGCCAAGGCTTAGCCCCAAGCCGATGATTGCCCGCACCCCATGCCACGCCGCGAACGCGATGATGACAATAGCGATGACCACTCCCCACAGTAGGAGGCTATTGCTGCGCTGATAATCGGCAAAGGCATACGAGACGGATCCGGTGGGATCGGTGGCCTTGGACAGCACGATATTATCGCCCGGCTGCAATTCTGGGTCGCCCGCGTTGCCATAGGTGACCAATTGGGTCATCTTTCCCTCGTCCTCGCCGGAGGTGATCTTCACCAGCGCCCGGTCGCAGTCCACCTCTTCCTTTTCCGGAATCAGCGGCGGGGTATCGAAGGCCAGGCCGGTCTGCTCCGATTGGCACGCGGAATGGTCGGTCTTTTCCACTGTTGCCTCAACCTGCGGGTGGTTCAGCGCGTAGGTGGACTCGAACTCCTCCGAGGTATGTTTCGAGGCAGCACTAGAGGGCCACAGCAGGATGAGGCTTACTAGCATGGCGATAAGGGCCGCGCCGATGGCGGTTACTAGGCCAACGCGCCACGGGTGGCCATCCACCGACTGCGCCAGCTGACGTGGATTTAAGCGTTCTAACGTTGATTGGTCCTGCACGTGCCCGCTGGACCCAGATCGACGCTGCGCTTGCCGATGCCGCGAAGCCGAGCCCGATGCGGAATTAGAAACCGAGGAATGCCGTCCCATACGGTGTATTGTGAACGATTATTACTGCAATTACCAATCGCCTGCTGGGGTGCTATTGGCGGTAGCTCACCAAGAAATTGCCCAAGCGCTCGATGGCGTTTTCCAGCTGGGAAGCCCAGGGCAGCGTGACCACGCGGAAGTGATCCGGGTGTGGCCAGTTGAAGCCGGTGCCTTGGACCATGAGGATCTTTTCCGCCTTGAGGATGTCCAGCATGAGCTTGGAATCATCGTGAATCTCATAGACATTGGGATCCAAGCGCGGGAAGAGATACAGCGCGCCCTTGGGCTTTACCGCGGAAACGCCCGGAATCTCATTGAGCTTGTCATAAGCGATATTGCGCTGGCGCAGCAATCGTCCCCCAGCCCCGGTGAGCTCGTAGATAGATTGGCGCCCGCCCAACGCCACCTGGATGGCGTGTTGCGCAGGAACATTCGGGCACAGGCGGGTACCTGCCAGCAACTCGAGCCCCTCGATGAGCCCGTGCGCATGGTGCTTCGGGCCCGTAATGACCATCCAGCCCGCGCGGTAACCACAGACGCGGTAGGCCTTGGACAGGCCATTAAAGGTAAAGGTCAAGAGATCGGGGGCCAGCGAGGCGATGGAGATATGCTTCGCATCGTCATAGAGGATGCGGTCATAAATCTCATCGGCCAAGATGAGCAGGTTGTGCTCCCTGGCGATGTCCACGATTTGCTGCAGGACCTCGCGCGAATACACCGCACCGGTTGGGTTATTCGGGTTGATAACCACGATGGCCTTGGTCTTTTCGGTGACCTTGGACCGAATATCCTCGATGGATGGATTCCACTCGTCTTCCTCATCGCACAGGTAGTGCACTGGGGTGCCGCCGGCCAGCGAGGTTGCTGCGGTCCACAGCGGGTAATCGGGGGCTGGGATAAGGATCTCATCGCCGTTATTGAGCAGCGCCTGGGTGGTCATGGTGATAAGTTCTGATACACCATTGCCCAAGAAGACATCGTTGATATCAAAATGCGGGAAGTCCTCGAGCTCATAGCGCGTGACGATGGACCGGCGGGCCGAGCTAATGCCTTTGGATGTGGAATAGCCCTGGGAGGTGGGCAAGGCGCTGATCATATCGCGCATGATGACATCGGGTGCATCGAAACCAAATACGGCAGGGTTGCCGGTATTGAGCTTTAAGATGGTGTGGCCATCTAGCTCCATTCTCTCCGCTTCTGCTGAGACCTCACCGCGAATATCGTAAGCGATGCCCTTTAATTTTTCGGACTGGTCAAAGATGCGGGGTGTGGGAGAAGTCATGGCAATATTGTGCCATCTTTCACAGCGTTAAGAAATATTGTAGCGCACCTCAGCGCTATTTTTTATTCCACTTACTGATTTGCTTCTTCGCCATTTCCATAGCCTGACCAGTAATTTCACTGGCTTGCTGGCGGCGCTCGGCCCACATTTTCTTCTCTAATTCTTTTTGGTGCGCCCGCTCGTGTGCCGTCAGCGCACGGATTTCGCGCTGTTGTTGGCGCTCAATTTGCCGCACCGACGGGGCATGCCACGATTGCGGGCCTATCTTGGCCACGTACAACAGGATCCACACGATGGGAATGAGCGCTGCTGCGGCGGCGCCGCCCGCCAGCAACCAGGGGCTATTCATGGTGGCGCTGAGCATGACAAGAGTAGGCGATGCCGCGAGCAAAACGATCGAGCTGGTCAGGGCGGTAGCGATACGAGGCTTCTTCGCGGCATTAGCGGCGCGGTCCACATCGCCTTGGGAGTAGATCTTTACCTCTTGCGATCCGGTCGCAGGAATATCGCTGAAAATTGGTGCTAGGTCCTTGTGGGTAACGGCCTGCATGACGCTATCGGAGCGCTCCTCAAACTCGGTCATCGATAAGCGGCCTTCGCCCACTGCGCGGGCTAGATCCGTCAGGGCATCGTTGCGCTCTGAATCAGATAGACGCAGTGTCCGGTCATAGGGGGAGGGTCCGTAGCTATTAGTCACAGTCACCATAATAGACAAGCTGATTCAAAAAGAATATGCCCTGCCGCGGTGGCAGGGCATAGCTTCTAGTGCGGAGTAAAAGATTAGAGTTCTTGGGACTCTTCTTCCTTGTCGTCCTCGTTAGAATCCGATTTCTTCTTTGGGTCGGATTCATCAACCGTCTTGGAGTCTTTCCTTCCCACCAAGTTGGCCAGAAACGGGAAGATGGCAACGGTCAGCGCGCCACCGGCAACGAAGATCGAGGCGGTTTCTTGCTTCATCAATTCGGAATTAACCGCCAGCGACGTCACAGCAACGATGATCGGCAGGCCGGTAGCCGTGTACAAACTGACCTGCAGGCGCTCGCGCACCGTCTCGATTTCAGAGCCGGTGTGGCCCACATTTTCCCGCAGGAATACCGGCAGGCCGCGGGTGACGAGAATAAGCGCCGGGATGCCCAGTACCTTCCCCGGGTTATTAGCGATGGTATCCCAGTTAATCGTCATGCCAGAGACCACGAAGAAGACCGGGATGAGCATGGAGTGGAAGACCACATCGAGGCGGTGTTCTAGCCGGCGATGGAATTCATCCGGAATGATGCGGTTCAAGATGATGCCGGCGGCGAAGGCACCCAGCACGATGTCTAGCTCAAAGACCGCCGTGACGGCCATGAGGGTGGCAAGGATCAGGATGATAAGGCGCAAAATGGTTTGGTTGGTAGACCCCGCGCCGGAGATAAACGCCGCTTTAACCCACGGAATCGTCGTTGCAATGGCCGCCGGCATGATGGCAACAGCCACGGCGATGCCGATGAACGCGAGCATAATCAGCAGCGTGGTCCACGTGGAGCGCGTGCTCAGCAGCAGCGCCATTGCGGTAATGGGGGCGACCTCACCGATAGCGCCGTGAATCATCACCGATTTGCCAACTTTGGTATCGAGCACGCGGTCCTGTTTCAACATGGGCTGGAGCGTTCCCAATGCCGTGGATGTGAGCGCGAGCGCCACCACGATGGCGCCCGGGACGTTATTGACCAAGAAGTACGCACCGACGCCACAAGCCACGAGGCAGATAAGCCAAGTGGACAGCGCAGTTCCGGCTTCTTTGGTCTTGAGCGTAGAAATCTCGATTTCAAAACCGGCGAGCAAGAAGAGCGCACCAACACCCAGTTCTTTGAGCATGCTGATGCCGGCGTCCTCATGCGCGACATCGAGCAGCGACGGGCCAATGATCATGCCAAAAATGATCAAAAGGGCAACGGCCGGCAGCCGGTTGCCCAACATGAACGACACCAACGGCGCCAACAGCGCCGCAAGCATGATCCAGGCAAAGGAAACGAGGCTAGTTGTGTTTTCCGTTGCACCCGCTGCGAGAACAAAAGTATCCGCAGCCCATCCCACATCTAAATGCATGGATCACAGCGTACGCACTCGCCCCTGCACATGCCTACTCGGTATTCGTGTGCTTCGGAGGTTTCGGAGGTTTCGGTGGTTCCGGTGGTTCCGGTGGTTCAGGTGGTTCAGGTGACTTTGGTGGCTTGGGGGCCTCTGCGCTTGCCGATGACGCCGGTGGTGCCGGAGGCGCAGGCGGTGTAGGCGGGGCTGGCGGTGCAGGCGGTGTCGGCGGAGGAGACGGCGTGGACGATGCCGGTGGGGCAGGTGGAGCTGGTGGTGCTGGCGGAGCAGGAGGCGCGGGTGGCGCCGGTGGCGCCGCTGCTTCGGGTTTCTTATCAGCTTGCGGAGCCTTTGGCGGCTGTGGAGCTGCAGGTGGTTGCGGCGCAGTCGGTGACTGCGGGGCACTAGGCGGTTGGGGTGCTGCTGGTGCCTTCGCATTTGAAGCGGCCGGCGGAGTCGGGGCACTTGGCGCTGCCGGAGCCTTCGGAGCTGCCGGGGCGCTAGGTACCGAAGAAGAACCCGGAGCGGCAGGAGCAGCAGGGGCCTTGGGAGCCTTCGGCGGCATGGGAGCACCCGGTGAGGTTGGCGCGCTGGGCACGGAAGGGGCACTCGGTGCAGAAGGCGGAGTAGGCGCCGACGGGGCATTAGTGGATTTCGGGGCACGCGGTGCACCTGTTGCGTTGGGTGCCGAAGGAGCCTTGGGGGCCGCCGGGGTAGAAGGAGCCTTTGGCGCGGATGGGGCCGCAGCATTGGGGGACGCCGGTGCCGAAGGTGCGGAGGGCGCAGCTGATGGCGTGGCAGCGGTGGGGGTATTGGTGGAGGATGGGGCATCGCCAGGCGCGGGAGCCTTGGGGGATTCAGCGGTGGCGGTAACTGAAGCCGCACGGTGGCGCACTGGGGTGCCCAAGAAGGCCTTGGGACGAGGCTCCGGAAGGGTGCCCTTGTCATCCAGGGAAATGGAATTGCGCAGCATGGTGGCCACGTCGTTGACCTGGGTGGTGGGGGTGGACTCGGCGGCCAAAGACTTCACACCGCCGGTCATCATGACATTGCAGAACGGGCAGCCGGTGGCGATTTCCTCGGCGCCGGTCTCTAGCGCTTGCTCCGTGCGGAACTCGTTGATGCGCGAGCCCAGTTTTTCTTCCATGAACATGCGTGCGCCGCCGGCGCCGCAGCAGAAGGCCTCATCGCGGGACCTGTCCATCTCGCGTAGCTCCACGCCCGTGGCTTCAAGAAGCTCGCGCGGGGGATCGAAGACCTTATTATGCCGGCCCAAAAAGCACGGATCGTGGTAGGTGATGGGCTTGCGGTTTTCCGGGGTGCGCGGAACCGGCTGCAGCAGCTTTTCGCGCACGAGGCGGTTAAGCAACTGCGTGTGGTGGAAGACATCGAAATGCCCGTCGAAGTCCGGATACTCATTGCGGATGGTATTAAAGCAGTGTGGGCAGGTCGTGATAATTTTCCGCTGACCTTCCGGCACGCCCGCAAAAGCATTATTGAGGGTGTCGACGTTTTGCTGCGCCATCATCTGGAACAAGAACTCGTTGCCAGCGCGGCGGGCAGGGTCGCCGGTACAGGTCTCGCCGGTAGAAAGCACACCGAATTTCACGCCGGCGGTGTGGAGAAGATCCACGACGGCGCGGGTGGTGCGGCGGCCATTGTCATCATAGGCACCGGCGCAGCCTACCCAGAGAAGGTATTCCATATCGGAGAAGTCCGCGGCATCCTCGCCAATGATGGGTACCTCGATGCCATCGGCACGCGCCTCATTAATCCAGGCGCGGCGCTCGGAATTATTGCGGCCCCAGGGGTTGCCCTTGGTCTCCATGTTCTTAAATAGGCCGGTAAGCTCCGATGGGAAATCGGATTCTGCCAAGACCTTGAAGCGGCGCAGGTCTGCAATATGGTCAATGTGCTCGATATCGGTGGGACACTGATCCACGCAGGCACCGCAGTTGGTGCAGGACCATAAAACATCATCATCGATGACGCCGGCCATCGAGAGCACATCGAGTCCCTCGTGTGGGTTGTAATTATTCAGCGCGCCCTGGCGCAGGTCCATCATGACCTTTTTGGGGCTAAGCGGCTTATCGGTATTCCAGGCTGGGCACAGCTCCTGGCAGCGGCCGCACTCGGTGCAGGCGGTCGAATCCAGCAGCATCTTCCAGCTGCCAGGGGTGATGTCTTCTTCCAGGTCCGGGGTGGGCAGGGATTTGAGAGCCTTGTCCCCAGAGGTATTGCGCTGGAAAAAGATATTGAAAAATGCCATGAAGCGGTGCCACATGACACCCCACTGGAAATTGCGGGCGATAAAGAAGATGAAAAGGAGCCCGGAAAGCAGCTTGACCAAGGCAAAGAAGCTGACCAGCCCCGGGGACTCAGGCAGTGCTTTGGCCAGGTGCAAGGTGAAGAAATCCGCGACTGTGGAACCGTTACCGAAGGCCGCGATCTTGGAGGCTTTGACCAAGAGCATGCTTAGGCCCTCGATGAAAACGATGGCCTCCACCCAGCGGGCCGCTGCCGTTTGGGAGTTGAAAAAGCGGCTGCCGCGCTCGGTATCGCCTAGTTTCAGGCGCACGCCGATGAGGAAGCAGATACCCAGCACCGTGCCGATGCCAAGTACTTCTTCCACAAAGTGATACACCGGCCAAGTGCTTAAGCCGGGCCACCCTTTATCCGGGGCGAAGGTTTGAATATAGGCCTCAAACCACACCAGGATGCCGAATAAGAAGCCCACCATGACCGCCCAGTGGGCGGCATTGACCAATGGTTTTCCCTTGAAGTGGGTGTGGCCGAAGACCTCTGCCAGCACGCGCCCGAGGCGTTTTACGGGGCTATTGGTGCGCTCTAGTTGGGTTGGCCCGCCCGAGCGGATGAACTTAATGAGCGCGCCTATGCGGGCGAAAAAGTATAGCCACACCGGAATCGATGTGGCTATAGCAATCCAACCGGACACGGTTGTCATTCGTGCTCCTTCACTACTGATGCTCCACGTTGTTATCTACCTTAAGGCCTCAAGGTGCAATCGTGGGAGTCAGTATTCAGTAACTATGAGTGAAGGGGTAAAGGCCTTAGTAGTGGAAGCCGCCTTCAGCTTCCGCCTTCTCAAAGGCGCGGGTAGCAATAGGAACCATGCGTGCTTTACGCGGAAGGACGGAGAAGACGCCACGGACGGCGCGGGAGAAGATCTTGAGCTTGCGCTCATCCTTCTTGGTCCACTCCCAGCCAAGCTTGTTGCGCAGCTTGTCCGGAATCATGCCGATAGCAACCCACAACAGCAGGCGGGATGCGTAAGGTGCAATGGGCTTCCACAGCCAGTTGGGCACCTTAGGATCTGGGGTGTCGAGGGTGAGGCCGTTGATGATGCGGGAGCGCTCGATGGTTTCGCTGATATCAAGGGTATCGATCATGTTGTCCACGTACTCTTCAAACTCAGCGTACGTCTTTGGCGCATCGTCGGGCTCTGCAACCTCGTAGAAGGTGTACCAGGTACGGGTCTCCTGGAAGAGCTGCTCGCGCTCCTCTGGGGTCAAAGGATCCATGAAGTTGCCGGCCAGCTGGTACGGCATAGCAGCGAAGGTGGCGTGTGCCCAGTAGTAAACATCCGGGTTCAGCGGGTGGTAGCGGCTTCCATCTGAACTGCTCCCCATTAGTTGGACTGAGAAATCAGTTACCGACTAGTAGGGAGTAGTTTTCTTTGAGAGCACGAA
>NZ_JBEHFT010000053.1:0-11217 GCF_040225455.1 Corynebacterium sp. KPL2838
AACCCCTACCCCCACCAACACAAAATGTCGTTTAACTCGACACGCCGAAAAACAACACGTTTTGTCGTTTAACCCCATCGAGCTGACCGCTAGGCCGATTTTCTCCGAACGCGTGCACACCGAATACTAAAAAAGAGGCGCCAGCACTGCTTGCCGACGCCTCCTTCTACCGTGGGGCCACCGGGGCTCGAACCCGGGACCGACGGATTATGAGTCCGGAGCTCTAACCGACTGAGCTATAGCCCCACACGGAAGTCATGCAGTAGATTACGACACTCCGCTTCCAAAAGATTAGTCAATAGCTCGCGAAAGACCAATTTTCTCACCTCTCCCGCGCTGACCCCCTCCCCACCCCCTTAGGGTAAAACTTTTATATGAGAAAACTATTGCCTTCTCTCGTTCTTACGTCCGCTCTTGTCCTCACAGCATGCTCGAGTCCTGATGATGACAGCGGATCATCACAACAAGACCAGCATGCTAAATCTACTGAATCACAATCCCAATCCGTGATCGGTACGTGGAAGCAGGAGGCCAGCGCCTCCGAAGATGGTTGGATGGAGGCCAGCATCACTGATGACGTCATTACTGTGGAATGGACATTTGATAATGGCAAGAATCGCTCGATCTACTGGATAGGATCATTTGATGCTGAAGCCGCCGCAGCTGGCGAAACGATCACTTCGAAACGAGACATCGTTGCAACCGATACTGCCCTCATGGCAGCCTCAGCTGACGAAAAAGACTTCAAGGTGGACGGCGATACTTTATCCTTCGATGTTGCCATTCAGGACGTCACTCTTACAGCAATTTTGAAAAAGATCAGTGACGACCCGACCACCGTCAATTCTCTAAAGAGCACAGATTCCAACCGGAGTTTCAAGGACAGCGTCCTCGAAGTACCGGCCGCAACGATCAAGATCACGAATCACCGCATAATCCCCACAGGTGAGCCGAGCAATGAGGATGGCGAGAAGCCACTCATCGTCTTCTATTATGATGTCACGAATAAGACGGATGCAGAGCTTTCGGCCTTGGACTTCGTCCAGTATTTTACTGCCGTGCAAGACAATAATTCCGATACTGTAAACGAGCTGGAGGTCGGTTCATTTTACGATCCAGAGCTCACCGATTCCCTACTTGAAAGGATCAAGCAAGGCGGTACCGCTTCAGGCGCAGTCGCCTACGAACTCGATGATGAATCCACCCCAGTAGAGCTTGTAGCTACAGACAATTTTGGCCAAAGCGAAATTGGCCGCCAAAGGTTTGAGCTGGACTCTTCTGACAAGAAGTAGGCATTTCCATTTACCTTCCTTCTCCCGCGCTTTAAAATAAAGAGTGATTTTTCTTCATAAGCCCTAACTATGTGACGGGAGAAATAAATGGCTACAGTGGACTCTTTGCTGGTGCCGGGTGCTGTGGATCTTCACGGCACTGCCAATGACTGGAGGGAGGCAATCCGACTGTCGGGCAGACTTTTAGAAAAGGCTGGCACAGTAACTTCTGATTACACGGAATCCATGATCCACTCTGTCGAGGACAATGGGCCCTATATCGTAGTCGCACCCGGTCTCGCTTTCGCACACGCGCGCCCATCAGAGGCGGTAAAAGAAACCTCACTGTCGTGGGTACGGCTTTCAGAACCAGTGGAATTTCACCATGCTTCCAACGATCCCGTACATCTGGTAGTGGCGTGCGCGGCCAAGAATTCCTCGGAGCACGTGGAAGCGATGAAACAGCTGGCCAGGCTTTTAGCAACCAAACAGGAAGACCTTGACCGCGCAGAGACTGAAGAACAGCTACGGAAGGTCATCACCTCAGATACCCCAACTCAAACATCTTCTTCTCCACATGGTACTAGTTCCGCGCCGACAGCCTCTTCAGAAACCACCCACAAAACCGCAGAGGACTCCGTGGCATCCAAGGGAAAAATTCTAACGGTCTGTGGCAACGGGCTAGGAACCTCGCTTTTTCTCAAAAATACCTTGGAGCAGGTCTTGGATGAATGGGGCTGGGGTCCCTACCTCAACGTAGAGGCGACAGATACCATTTCGGCGAAGGGCCGAGCTAGCGAAGCGGACTTTTTGCTTACCTCGGGTGAAATTGCTGCCACGCTTGGCGATGTCGGCGTTCCCGTGTACGTCATCCAAAATTTCACTTCCACTTCCGAACTTGATGCGGCTCTTCGCGAGCTCTATGACATTTAAGGAATAACGCATGGATATTCTTCTGGCCATAGCCAATTTTCTCGTCAACGAAATCCTCGCTGTACCTGCTTTTCTTATCGGCATCATCACCGCCGTCGGCCTAGGTGCCATGGGGCGCGGCGCCGGCAAGACCATCGGCGGTGCGATTAAAGCGACGCTGGGTTTCCTCCTTATCGGCGCCGGCGCTGGCCTAGTATCCGATTCGCTAGAACCGCTGGGTGCCATGATCACCGGCGCGACGGGTGCACGGGGAGTGGTGCCGACTAATGAAGCCATTGTCGGCATCGCCCAAGATAGCTTCGGCAGCCAAGTCGCCTGGATCATGATTTTGGGATTTGTTGTCTCCCTCATCTTGGCCCGTATTACACCGCTTAGTTATGTCTTCCTCACTGGCCACCACGTACTTTTCATGGCCACATTGCTGACGATGGTGCTCGTTGCCACTGGATATCCTTCGTGGGTCATCGTCGCCTTTGGTGCGGGGCTGCTTGGCATTTTGATGGTGTCTTTGCCTGCTATAGCCCACCCCTTTACCCGCCGCATTACCGGCGATGATTCCGTGGCAATTGGGCATTTTGGCACGGCTGGGTACTTGGTCGCAGGTGGCGTCGGCAAGGCCGTAGGCGGTAAGGGCGACAAGATGTCGCCTTCGTCGGAGGATCTCAAGCTCCCAGAGGGCTTGCGCTTCCTGCGCGATTCGATGGTGGCGACGGCCCTTTCCATGGCACTGATGTACCTCGTGCTCGCCGTATTATTTATTGCACGTGCAGGCTCCGATGAGGCTTTCACGGCCTTCCCGGATGGCGCTACCGATGTAGGCAATTACCTCATGCAATCCATTACGCAGGGCCTACAGTTTGGCGTGGCCGTTGCTGTCATTCTTTTCGGTGTCCGCACCATTTTGGGTGAGCTTGTCCCCGCCTTCCAAGGTATCGCGGCAAAGATAGTTCCCGGCGCAATCCCAGCGCTCGATGCCCCGATTGTCTTCCCTTACGCTCAAAATGCCGTGCTCATTGGGTTCATTTTCTCCTTCACCGGCGGGCTCGTCGGCTTGGCTGTGCTATCGCTATGGCTCAACCCGGCTTTTGGTGTCGCCCTCATTTTGCCGGGCCTCGTGCCACACTTTTTCACTGGTGGCGCGGCCGGCGTGTACGGCAATGCCACCGGCGGGCGCCGCGGCGCGGCTTTGGGTTCTTTTGCCAATGGCTTGCTCATTACTTTCCTGCCCGCCTTCCTGCTTAGCGTGCTGGGTTCTTTCGGCGACGCCAACACTACCTTCGGCGATGCCGATTTTGGCTGGCTTGGCCTGCTGCTCGGCTGGTCCATCCAGGCTGGCGGTGTATGGAGCGGCATTCTCATCGCAATGATTGGCCTGGCTATCCTCGCGCTGGGGTGGGTATGCCAGCGCAAGCTTGTCGATACCCACTGGGACCCCGCGCCCCACCGCCCTTCCCCCACGAAGACGGCCGAAGTAGTCGGTGCCACTGCGCCCACCACTGGCGGTGCCGCCAAGGGAGCTGGGAAAGCCAACCAATCCAAGCGCTACCCCAAGGTACTTCCGCCCGAAGGAGCGCCCACTCCCCCGGCGCGGGTTGAGTAGGCCTGCGGCGCACACTTGAGCCGTACCACCTTTTCTTAGCGCGTCCTTTCACTTCTTAGGTCGCTGACCTCGAAAAACACCGTTAGCAATTCTGAGTACAATCGGCGGCTGTACTCACCGCTAGTACGAAAATGACTTTAGAAAAGGAGTAATCATGGACGCGCTTTACACCACTGAAGCACTCGCTACCGGAGCAGGCCGCGACGGCCGCGCAGTGGTCCAAAATTCTGACCTTGACTTCAATATGTCCACCCCGAAGGAAATGGGTGGAGATGGCAATGGCGCCAACCCGGAGCAGCTCTTCGCTGCTGGTTATGCTGCTTGCTTCCACTCCGCCCTGCAGGCGGTAGCCCGCAGCGAGAAGGCCGAGTTGGGCGATTCCTCCGTGGGTGCCCGCGTGTCCATTGGCAAGGAGGGCGAAGGATTCAAGCTCGCCGTTGAGCTCGAGGTCATCATCCCCGCCCAGGAACACGACAAGGCACAAGAGCTTGCCGATGCCGCCCACCAGGTCTGCCCCTACTCCAACGCCACCCGCGGCAATATTGACGTCAACGTCACCGTCGCGCAGGACTAAGCAAGACTAGTACAGTCTCTTAGTCCTCGGCCCGCAAGGGCCACCATGCGCGGGTGGATCCACTGATTCGAATAAGTGAGTCAAACTACGCTGCATGTGTCCGGCGTAGCTGGCAAAATCGAATCATGTCTGTTGAAGCTCGCGCCCTTTCACTGCGGCGGTTATTACATGATTCCGCGGCAGTGCGGCTGCTGGCGGCCGATAATGCCCCGGTGATTCTGGCACTTATTGCTGAGTATTTTCCCCGCGGCACTCGGGCGCGGCCGGCGGCAGAAGTATATGAGCTGATGGTCACCGATTTCGAGGTGCTCGCCAGTGAATTCTCAATGCCGCGCACACCGCAAAGCTATTGCAATGATTGGGTAAAAGCTGGTTGGCTAGTCCGCAAATCTGGCAGGAGCTCACGCGGGGAAACCTTGGAGCCAAGCGAGGAAGCGCTGTCCGCGCTCGAGGCCGTTGAGCGTTGGGAAACGCCGGTTACTACGGTCACGGCATCGCGCGTGGAATCTATCGGCTCGGCTCTGCAGCGCTTGGCGCGAGATACAAATGAGGATATTTCGAGCCGCGTCGCCAGCTTAGAGGCGGAGCGAGACCGCATTGACCGCGAAATTGAAAAGGCACATTTAGGGCAGTTTGAAAGGCTGACTGCGGCAGAGACGCAGGAGCGCGTCCAAGACGTGCTGAACATGGCCATGGCGGTGCCAAGCGATTTCGCCAGGGTGCGCCATGAGCTTGAAGCCCTCAATCACCGGTTGCGTCGCCAGCTTTTGGATCCAGAAGGTTACCGCGGCGAAGTGCTCGAGGAAATCTTCAGCGGTGTAGACCACATCGCGGAATCGGACGCGGGGCGCAGCTTCCGCGGATTCTATTCCTACCTCATGGATAGAGAACGCAGCGCGTGGCTGGACCAGTGGATTAGCCAAGTTTTAGAAAGCGAGGTCGGCCAAGAGCTAGCGCCAGAAAACCGTCGTCATCTGCGGAATCTCTTCCGCGATATGGAAGAAACGAGCTTCGAGGTCAATCAAACGATGACTGGCCTGGCACGCAGCTTGCGCAACTATGTCTCTTCGGAACAATTTGCAGAAGACCGGCGCATGATTGAGCTACTGCGTGAGGCGCGAGGCATGGCCATTGATGCAGCGCAGGCATCGGAGCTGAAAGCCTTTCACCGCATGGAAACGCCCTTGCAGCGCATCGGTATGTCCATTCACTCCGTCTCGCGCATCCAACTAGCCAACCCAGGACGCGAGGTCGTGGAAGAAGCACCGGAAGCCTTCCAGCCGGGCCAAGAGAATGCGGAGGCGTTGTATGAGCTGGTGCGCGAGTCAGAGATTGATTTTGAGGAATTGTATGGGGCGATCCGCGGGGCCGTCGGCAAGGCGGGTCCGTGCACGATTGGCCAGGTTTTACAGGCGTACCCGCCCACGCAGGGCCTGGCCAGCGTCGTGGGATTGGTGCACATTGCGGACCAGCACCCGCTTCCAGCTTTGCATGATGATCATGAAAAGGTCACCTGGACCGAAGAAGATGGGACCATTCGCGCGGCGTATATCCCTACTATGTATTTCGATAGCACAACCGTTGAGGAGTTGTAGTGAGCGCTACTGATTATCACCGCGTCGATTCGGCGCATGAGCCCCCGCTGTGGGAAAGCGATAAAGGATCGCTGACCTATAACTCGCGCCGCGCGTTGGTGCAGCTATTGAAGGGCCCGCTCGTGCGAGCACACAAGGAACCTGTCTTATGGTCCGCCATCATCTCGGACGAAGACAACCTGCGCGCCCGCCTGCATGAGGTATTCCTCGAGCTGGTCGTCGATGAAGCGGAAGGTTTTGCGTTTACCCGGATGATAGAAGAGGAAACGCTGCCTATCCCGCAGGTGCTGCGCACGGATAAGCTTAAGCACATCGATACCGCCATCCTGTTGAACCTGCGCCAGGAACTTGGTTTGGCGTTGCCCGGTGAACGCGTGATTGTGGATGTAGAAGATCTCCGGGAGGGCATTGGATACGTCCGCGCGGTTGATAACCGCGATGAAGCCGGGTTCAATAACCGCTTCAATGCGGCGATTAAACGCATCCGCAATGAATACTCGCTGCTCAGCGCCACCGAGACAGAGGGGCGCTACGAGGTTTCACCCGTCTTGCGCCAGCTTTTCGATGCCGCCACGGTCACCGCCATCCGGGATGAATACGCCCGCCTCGCAGAAGCCGAAAGCGACCAGGAGGATGCTTCCGATGACTAACCTGTATCCAGGCCAATTCCGCGTCAGCCGTATCCAGCTCATTAACTGGGGTACTTTTCACGGCTACTTTTCCATCCCGGTAGCCCGCAAGGGCTTCCTCATCACCGGCGGATCCGGTTCGGGTAAGTCCACGCTGCTTGACGCGATGTCGGCGGTATTGGTTCCGCAGAAGGACCTCAAGTTCAACGCGGCATCGCAGCAGGACGTCGGGCGCCATAATGGGCGCAACCTCGTCTCCTATATTCGCGGGGCGTGGCGGCAGCAAGAAAATGCGCACACGGGTGAAATTGCCCCGGAGTATTTGCGTGAGGGCGCAACAAACTCGGTGGTGGCGTTGACCTACGATAATGGGGCTGGCACACAGCACACCCTTATCGCCATCTTCCGCCTCAACGGCGGTGAAAATTCGGTGAGCCAGATTAAACGGCTCTATGGGGTGGTGCAGGGAGATGAGGACATCGATAAGCTCAGCCCCCTACTCACCCGCAGCCTGGATACCCGCAAGATTAAGGCCATGTACAAGGGGCCTGGAGCGTCATTTACCTCGACGTACACCACGTTTGCGGATCGCTTCCGCAAACGCCTGGGCATCAAGAGCGAACAGGGGCAGGTCCTGCTGCACCGCACGCAGTCTGCCAAGTCTCTATCCAGCCTGGACCAGCTCTTCCGGGACTATATGCTGGATACGCCGTCTACCTTCGAGCGGGCTGAGGAGTCGGTGGAGCAATTTGAGGATCTGCGCCAGGCATACCTGCGGGTAGAGGACGTCAAGGCCCAGATTGAGACGCTGGCACCCCTGCCCCAATTACACTCCCAGCGCACCACCGCAGAAGCGGATAAGCACAAGGCCGAGGCGATGAATGAGGCGCTGCCGGCGGTGCGCGCCCGCTTGGTGGCAGAAGAACTGGACTATCGCATCCGCGCGCTGACCGCCCAGCAGGCAGAGGCGCAGTCAGCGGCCGAGGCACTCCAAGCGGAGGTCACGCACCTTGACGATGCCGAGCGCCGCGCCGCCGTAGCCGTCTCCCAACTCAGTGCCGGCGAGCTGGCCGCCCTAGAAGCCAAGATAGAAACCGCGGAGAAGGAAATTGAGCACCGCTCCAAGGAGTTTCACCACCTTGCCGCTGCCGCTGACCAGTGGACCGATCACTTTGAGCTCAGCCCGCACGGCTTTGCTGAGCTGCAAGCAAATGCCCGCCTGCGCATCGCGGACTTCGAGGCTGACTCGGCCCAGCTTACTGAGCAGCAACAAGAAGCCGGAGTGGCCGCCCGCGATGCCGCGACAGCATCCGCGTCCTTAGAAAGTGAGCTGCACTCATTTAGCTCGCGGCGCACCAATATCGATAAAGCCCTCGTAGAGCTGCGCACCCAACTCGCGCGGGATACTGGCTATGCCGAATCGGAGCTTCCCTTCGCTGGCGAGCTACTGGATATTGCCCCGCAGCAGGCGGAGTGGGAACCGGTGATCCAAAAATTGCTGCACGGATTCGCCGCCACCCTGCTCGTTCCGGAAACCGCGCGGGAAGCCATTAACCAGTGGGTCAATTCGCGCAATGTGGGTACCCGGCTCGAGTACCGCACTATCCCCGAGTTTGCTCCTGCGCCTACGCCTGCGCGCAGCCCGCAACAGCTCATCCACAAATTGGAGTTTCAAGATCACCCCATGGCGCAGTGGGTGCGCCACCATATTTCGAGCCGATTTAACTACGAATGCGTCAACTCGGTGGCGGCGCTCGAACAGGTAACCAAGACCCCAGCCGTCACGCGCGATGGCTTGGAAAGCCGGCCCAAGGATAAGGATGGCTCGACGCGCTTTATCAAGGATGATCGCACGCGCTTTAATGGCACGCGGTGGTACCGAGTGGGTTCCACCAATACCGCCAAGATTGAGCTCCTACGTTCCCAATTGACGGAAGCGAAAGCCAATGCTCGCGCCATGGCCAAACAGGTCCACGAGCTCAACCGGAAGATGGATATCCTGCGCACGCAGCGCGATAAAGCGCAGCGCGTACTGGAGACTAAGTTCCAGGATATTGATACCGCTTCTGCTGAGGCGCGCAAACGCGATTTGCAAGAACAGTACGATTCTTTGGCTTCCTCTCCAGAGGCGCAGGCCCTAGCCACAGCGCATGAGCAGGCAAAGGAAAAACTCACCGCCGCCCGCGGCCAACTAAACGAAGCACAAAAACACCTCGGCAACGTGGAGGGCGAGCTGAACCGCTCCACCCGGCGGCGCCAAAGCATCGGAACCGTGCCCACGGTGGCGGATCAGGGCATCGCCAAGGCAGTCGAAGAAGCCCTGCACAAGGGCAGGAGAAAACTCACCATCGATGACATCGATGCCCGGCGCGATGAGGTGCAGGCCAGCCTGCAAGAAACCGCGCGTAGGGCCGCGCGCCGCATCGAGGAGACGAATGCCAAGATTGTCTCTGTCCTCCACAAATACCTATCGCAGTGGCCGGCAGAAGCCGCGGATTTGGAGCCGCAGGCCAGCTTCGCCGGCGAAGGCATGGAGAAGCTGAAATTCCTGCGCGCGGACCGCTTGGCGGATTTTCGCGCCCAGTTCTTGGAGCTGCTCAATGGCACGACGGTGCAAAACCTATCGCACCTTGCCTCCTCGCTTCGCCATGCCCGTAGCGATATCGAACAGCGCATGGAATTTATTAATAAGTCCCTGGAGCGCACGCCCTTCAATGGCGACCGCACCCTTCGCATTGATGTGAAGGATGCCAGGGGCCAGGTCGTGCAAGATTTCCAGCGGGATCTCGATGCCGCAACGTCCCATAGTTTGGCGGAGATTAGCGCCGATGAGCCCGAAGCTGCGGTAGCGCGCTACCACGCCCTGGACAAGATTCTCAGCCGCTTGGGCTCGTCTGAGCCGGAGGACATTCGGTGGCGCAACCTGGTCCTCGATACCCGCAAGCACGTCAGCTTCATCGGCCGCGAATGCTACCCCGATGGCACGACCGCGAATACGTATCAGGATTCCGCCTCTCTTTCCGGCGGCCAGGCCCAAAAGCTGGTGTTCTTCTGCTTGGCTGCGGCGTTGCGCTTCCGCCTGGCGGAGCCGGATCAGGACGTTCCCACCTACGGTTCCATCATTTTGGATGAGGCCTTCGACCGCGCCGACCCGGCCTTCACGCGCACCGCCATGTCCGTGTTTGCGTCCTTTGGTTTCCACATGATTTTGGCAACGCCGTTCAAACTCATCCAGACGCTATCGCCGTACGTGGATGGCACCATCGTGGTCAATTACGACGAACCCATTATCCAGGGACGCCCGCAGGCGCGTACGGGCTATTCGCTTATCGATGCCACCACCTATTCCCAGGAATCCCCGGAGTCCCCCAATGCGGATGCCTAGTGACCTGCACACCCATGCGGAAAAATACCTGCGCAAGCACTTTGCGGAGGCTTTGTCGACTCCGGATTCGCTGAGCATCGACTGGCCGCTGCACCCGCCCACGGCCGCCAACGCCGCGCGCGATGTCCCCGCCACCCAGGAGTTCATCCGCGCCTGGCAGCGCTGGCCGCACCAAGAAGAGATCCACTACGAACAGCGCAATTGGTCCCGCACAGGCCTAGGCACCAATTCCGTTCCCACCCGCGCGGTCCTTACCGGTGCTCCCCGCATCGCCGCGGCCGCAGGCCTCAGCGCCGAATACTCCCGCGCGCTACAGCGCGCACACGACATCGCCGGGATCTTCCCCGACTCCCCTGCATTCGCCGACGCCGTGTACCGCACCTATGCCCAGTGGAAAGACCTTGACACATACGATCTGCGCTGCTTGGCACCATGCTTGACCTGGCTGCGCGCCCACCCGGACTCCGGCGAGTGGGAGCGCGCCGTTCCGGTCGAAGGTGTGGATGGCAAGTGGATAGGCACCCACCGCCGCCTGCTGCTCGCCCTGCTTTCGCCCTTCGGCATCACGGATTTGGGACTGCGCCGCACCGACGCCCGCCTGCGTCTGCGCTACCTCAACCACGCCCCTGCGCTGTCCGATATCGAGGTTCCCCTTTCCCAGGCTGCACAGCTCTTTCCCACCGCGCCCCCGCGCGTTCTCATCGTAGAAAACAAGCAGACCTTCCTAGCCCTGCCCCTGCTTTCCGATGCCGCCCCACCTACCATCGCCATCCTCGGTTCCGGCAATGCCGCCCGCCAACTTCACGCCCTTGCCTGGCTCCACGATGCCGAAATCACCTACTGGGGCGACCTTGACGCCGCCGGCTTCAGCATCCTCAACGGCGTGCGCGCCCACTTTCCCCACACGAAGTCTCTCCTTATGGATACCACCACCGTCACCGCGTTCCGCCACTTCGCGGTCCCCGATCCCGGCGACGGCTCCGCCATACTTAGCCACTTGACCACCGAAGAGCAGCGCGCCTACCGCCTCCTCTTCACCGAGGGCAAGCTACGCATTGAACAAGAACGGATTCCGTTCGCGCAAGCCACTGACGCGATTCAATCTACGTTTCAACGCTAGGTTCTAGGTTGGGGAAATCTCATCAGAGGGCGCAGGGTTGCGTCCCTTAGTGTGGTGTAACGCTTGCTGATGGTGGGCCCCGGAAATAGTGGGGCGGTCACCGTCAGTTA
>NZ_JBEHFT010000054.1:0-10530 GCF_040225455.1 Corynebacterium sp. KPL2838
AAGCACTCACATCAGCTACACTGACCAAAGCAGCATAGCTAACCCCCGACGTGTCCACTTTCCGGGGGTCAGGCCCGTGGCCGCCCACTACTTTCCGGGGCCCACCATCAGCAAGCAGAGAGTGTCTGATGGTTTGTGTGTGGGTACCTAACCCGCATAAGGAGATGGACCAGAATGACTACTGTGGCACGACGAGATCTAAGCTGATAAGGCCACAATTTGATGCGATTGAAAAGAAGCTTCTTGCTAACCCTGAGATGGCGAAACTGATTGATGAGCTAGGCACGCCCACCACGGATGCCAACGACTTGGTTCGGGGCATGTTGCAAGCCTCGATCACTAGGGGTTTGAATGCTGAGATGGATGCTTACCTTGGCTACGAGTCTGGCGACAGGAGTGCTAAAGCTGCTGCTGGGACAGACAATCACCGTAACGGGTCGTATCCAAAGACCGTGGATTCTAACTACGGGCCAATCACCGTTGATGTGCTGAGAGATCGGGCTGGAACATTCTTGCCGACTATGGCCCCTCAAAGGCTCGAGGAGATTGACCGACGTTGATGACATGATTGTCAGCTTGTATGCCGGCGGGATGACGATTAGGGATATCCAGCACCATAGGGCTACTGCACTGCGGGTAGATATCTCTCATGAAACAATCTCCGCGGTCACTGATGCCGTCGGCGACGAGGTCATGGTCTGGCACAACCGCCAGTGAGACGAATTCTACCCCGTAGTGTTTCTCGATGCGCTGCGCATTAAAGTCCGCGACGGTGGCCGAGTGGTCAACAAGTCCGCGTACATGGCAATTGGTGTGGATCTTGACGGTATTAAGCACATTGTGGGGTTGTGGATTGCCACAGAAGAAGGCGCTTCATTTTGGGCGCAGGTATGTGCCAATCTTTCTAACCGTGGGGTCAAAGACGTCTTTATCGTCTGCTGTGACGGGCTTAAAGGCCTACCAGAAGCAGTAGAGGCAACCTGGCCGAACTCTATGGTACAAACCTGTATCGTGCACCTGATTCGTGCCGCGAATCGGTGGGTGGCCTACGGGGATCGCCGGGGCGTATCAGCCGCGTTGAAAAAGATTTACACCGCCGCGGATGAAACCACAGCACAGGTTGCTTTAGACGAATTTGAAGCCTCTGAATTGGCAGAAAAGTATCCACGCTCAGTCAAGGTCTGGCGAGATGCTTGGGCGCGTTTCGTACCGTTTCTGCAGTTCCCACCAGCGGCCAGAAAGGTCATCTATACGACGAATTCGATTGAATCATTCAACAATGAACTGCGTAAAGCTACCCGCAACAGGATGCAGTTCACCAACGATGAATCAGCGATGAAGACGCTATGGCTGATGATCTGCAATATCGAAGACAAACGCGCTGCAAAGAGAGCGAAGCAGGGCAAACGAGTCTCAGCGACAGCCGGCAGACTCATGGAAGGAGCCCGAGTTTCCGGCTGGAAACAAGCCATTAACCAAATGGCCGTGGCCTACCCCGACCGCTTCGACAAATACCTATAAACCTAACCCCACACACAAACAACTTGACACGCTCTGCTCTAGCCCACGCACACGGTGTGCGTGGCAGTCTTGATGAGGCTATTTTTCATTCCGATCACGGCAGCGTGTACACCTCACAAGCCTTTAGGAACTATTGCTCGTCGTTGGGTGTGCGCCAATCCATGGGCGCGGTAGGAACGAGCGCGGATAACGCCCTAGCAGAATCTTTTAACGCCACCTTAAAGCGGGAAGTCTTGCGTGATAGGAAAGTCTTTGACAATCCCATTATCTGCCGGCAGGAAGTCTTCCGGTGGTGCATGCGCTACAACACGCGCCGGCGACACTCGTGGTGCAACCTTCTAGCTCCCGATGACTTCGAAGCACTCACATCAGCTACACTGACCAAAGCAGCATAGCTAACCCCCGACGTGTCCACTTTCCGGGGGTCAGGCCCACTCGTGATGGCCGCCTTATTGTGCACCAGCACGAGGCTCACCACGGGCTCCAGATACACCACACCAGCGGGCGCGACCAGTTTTGACTGATATGTGCCAAATTACAGCGGCTTTCCCTATAGAAGCAAAGCCGCTGTGTCGCTGTGCTTAGCGGGTGTCTTTTACGATCTGCTACTTGCGGGTAAATAGCCGCCAGCCAAAGAAGAACAGGGCGGACATCACGGTCGCCACGATGAGGAAGCTCCAATGGGGCAGGCGGCCATTGACCATGATCCACAGGGCCATGCCGCCGATGATGGCAGACAGCCAGACTACAATGCCCTCTTTCCACTTGCCCTGGACCTTTGCGGCCAGGATGATGGCCCAGCCGATGAGCGCTCCTATCGCCCAGGGCCAGAAGGCATCGACCCAGCTGGAAAAGGTCAGTCCACCGTGGGCGAGGCGGGCGGCGATGGCGAAAATCATCAAGGCGATGATGTCAATGAGCGGAGCAATACGCGTGGAAGTCATACGGTTTCCTTTTCTTTTTCTTTACGGGATAGCGTGGCGTAGGTAATGCCCTTGCGGGCATAGTGCCAGAAGTAAATGACCCAGCCAATAGCGGTGATGAAGGCAAAAGAGATAAGGCGGTAGATAATAGCCGTACTGGTGGCATCGACCGCGGTCATGCCCGTGGCCACGAGCGTGGCGATGATCGCCGCCTCCACCGTGCCCAGACCCGCTGGGGTGACCTGGGCGGAGCCGGCCAGCTTGGCGGTGAGGTAAGCCAGCGCGACGCCCGCGATGGTGGTGGTGTTATCGGCCGAATCGGTCGTGGGCATTTGGCCGGTTACGGCCCAAACGCAGCCCCAGAGCGCGAGCATGTCAATGAGGCGGTTGGCCAAGGAATAGAACGATGCCCAGGCGAATTGCCGGCGGGTGAGGTGTACTTCCTTGAGGCTTTCCACGTGCTCGAGCAGGGCTTCGCGCTTCGAGCCTTTTACCAGCCGCTGCTTTTTTACCCAGCGCTCCAGCGTTTCGGGGTGATTGCTCAGCCAGAAAAGCCCGCCGGAGAGCGCCAGCATCGCTGCCAACGTGCCGATGAGGGACCACAGGGCCATATTGGCGTTGAGGAAGAGCACGCCACCAAGACCAATGAGCACCAGCCACAAGGTGGAAATAGCAGACGACAGAACGAAGAACCAACCGCACAGGACCACCGAGGCGCCCCAGGTGCGCTGCACGTGGAAGGTCAGAATGGCAGAAAAGGCTGGGCCTGCGGGCATGGTGGTGGACCAGGAATTGGATGCAAAGGTAAGCGCGGCGGTTTCTGTGCCCTCTACTTCCACGCCACCGGCCCGGATGAGCAGGCGCATGACCTCGCCCATCGCCACGACGGAGAGGATGGAAGCAACGACCACGAGCGTTACCGGCCCTGGTTCGGCGTGGGAGAGACGTGAGAAACCTTCGCTCAAAAAGTCCAGCTCATCGCGGAAGACGTAGATGAGGATGGCTAGGACTATGAGCGAGGCGATAACTTGCAGCCAATTTTTCAATTATTTATCTCCTTCAAGGCGCCGCTTTAACTCACTGAAGGGAATGGTCTTCCCACGGCGGGTGGTACTACCAGAAAGCCTAGTGGTCAAGTGGTGCAGCCAGCTAGGCGCCCACCAGTTATCCTCGCGCAGCAGGTGCATGACGGCGGGGACGAGGAGCATGCGGACAATGGTGGCATCGATAAGCAGCGCAAAAATCATGCCGTACGCTATGTATTTCATCATCACGATATCGGAGAAGCCGAACGCTCCCGCCACCACGATCATAATCAGGGCAGCCGCCGTGATGATGCCGCCAGTATGCGCGGTGCCTGCGGCGATGGCCTCGTCCGTGTTATCGCCGCGCCGCCGCGCCTCCACCATGCGGGAGACCAAAAAGACCTCGTAGTCGGTAGACAGGCCATAAATGATGGCGATGATCAGCACCAGAATGGGGCTCATGAGTGGGCCGGGCGAGAAGTTCAGCGCGCCGGAGCCCACGCCGATGACGAACATGAGCGTGAGGATGCCCAGGGTGGCGCCCAGGGTCAATAGCGTCATGACAATGGCCTTAATCGGCAGCACGAAGGAGCCAAAGACTAATGCCATGAGGATGAAAGTGGCGAGCACGACGTACAGCGCCATCCACGGCAGCTTGTGGAAGAGCGCATCGAGCGATTCGACCTCCATGGCTGGCGTGCCGCCGACATAAAGGTTGACGCCCTCGGGCGCGGTAACGTCCTCGAGTTCGTGGACGATTCGCGCGTAGTCCTCGCGGTCCTTAATGCCGGCCGAAAGGACAGTAGTCCCGTCCTGGGTGGCGGTCGATGGACCCATGGGTTCGGTAAGGCCGTCGAGGCCGCGGACTTGCATGACGACATCGACAAGCTGCTCGTTGGTGGCGCCTTCCACCACGAGCTTGACCGGCTCGGTGCGGAAGGCGGGGAACTCGTCGTTGAAGCTATCCTGCGCCACGCGGGTGTCGTGGTTGGGCGGCAGGTAGGTTTCGTTGATGCCGCCGAAGGTGATGCTCATGATAGGCAGCGCCAGTGCAATGAGCAGGCCGCAGATGGCCAGGGTCAGGCCCTTGGCCCGGCGCATGGCCCAGCGCGGCAGCTTGTACCACCAGGTGTCTTGAATGGTGCGGGCCGTGCGGGAGGTGCGGCGCACCGACCACAGGTCGATCTTGGGCCCGAGCATGCCAAACAGGGCGGGCAGGACGGTGACGGACAGCAGGGCCGCCAGGCCGACGGCGGAAATCGAGCCATAGGCAACGGACTTCAAGAAGGCCTGGGGGAAGAGGAAGAGTCCGGAGAGCGCGACGGCGACCATCGCCGCGGAAAAGACCACTGTTTGCCCGGCGGTGGCGGTGGTGGTGGCCACCGCATCCTTGGTGGAGCTTCCCTTGTCCAGTTCCTCGCGGAAGCGGGAGACCATAAATAGGCCGTAATCGATGGCCAGGCCCAGCCCCAGCAGCGTGACTACTGCTTGGGCAAAGACGTTGACCTGCAGGAAACCGGCCAGGATGGCCAAAATTCCCAGTGAGCCCAGGATGGATAGGCCACCGACGATAAGCGGCATGAACGCCGCCACCACGGAACCAAAGACCACGAGGAGCAGCAGGCCAACGAGCGGGAGCGCTGCCTTTTCCGCACGCGCAATATCTTCTGCCATGCCTTCATCGAGGGCGTCCGCCACGGCCGTGGCGCCGGCAACCTCGACCGGCGCGGAGGTATCCGCCAGCGCGCCCTCGATGGCGCGGAAGTCCTTCAGCGTTTGTTCGTCATCGCCCTTGAGCCCAATGGCGGCAAAGGCCAGCGAATGATCATCATTGACCAGGTTGGGGTTCTTGCTATCGAAATAGCTGGTGACAGAGTCAATCTGATCCGGATAATCCTTTTTAAGCTGCGCCAAGTGCTCCTTGGCGGCATCGAAGTTCTCATCGGGCGAGCTAAAGAGCAAAACCACGTCGCCGGAATTATCGCGGCCGAACGTTTCCTGTTCGATCTGCGCCGCGCTTGTCGATGCCGCATTCGGGTCCTCCCAGCCCTCCTGGCTCATGCGTTCCTCGAGCTGGGTTCCAAAACCTACGAAGAGGGCAAGGATGGCACCGAGGATGACGATGGGAATGACCTTGCGGTGCGCATAGGAAAATCGTCCCCATTTTTCAAACATGTGGGGTAAGCCTCCTAGCTATTATTTAGTAGCGCAGCCAGCGGGCGGAATGGCTGGAGCCATGCACCACCTTCAGGCAGGTTATCCAGGTTGACGCGGGGCAGCGGCTCGCGGAAGACGCCGTCAATATCTTCTAGGTCAACGAATTCGATCTCGGCGTGACCCACGGCCCAGGAGGCGTGTTCGTGGAAACCCAGGACGGTAACGGGCAGGCCTTCATCAATGAGCTCTTCCAGCAAGGGTTGAAAGTTCTGGCCATCGGCAGAGGCCACCACGACGCCGGCGAGATCATCGCGCAGTTTTTCAATGTGCTCGATCATGTCTGGATCCACGTCATCATCTTCGTGGATCTTCGGCTTGGCAAAGACGCCAAAGCCCACATTGCGGATGGCCTCTACCCACGGGCGAATCACATCGGCGCCGCCGGGGGAGACATTGGTAAATACTGCGGCCTGCGGATCGGCATCGACATCTACCGCGCGGTAGACCAGCCACCGGCCGATGGCATCAAAACGCGGGCGGTGCGCCGCGGTGGGGCGCCCGCCAAGCAGGGAGCCGAGCCCCATATCCATATTGGGTGCGTCCCACACCAGTAGATAGGTGCTCATTTACTTCTTCTCCCACAGGTATTCAGTAATGACGTGTTCTTTATCCAGGCCCTTGCCCTCAAACTTGGTGATGATTTGGCGATCTACCAATTGCGGGCAGTCTGGCCACGGCCAGCCCTTGTACTCCAAACTGGGCTCGACGTGCACGAGCTCATCTATCCATTCGGCATAACCGGCGTGATCGGTAGCAACGTGCAGGACGCCGCCCTTCTTCAACCGGGAGGCAAAGAGGTTGAGCGTGCCGGATTGGATGATGCGGCGCTTGTGGTGGCGCGCCTTGGGCCAGGGGTCTGGGAAGAAGACGCGGATGCCGTCCAGGGATTCTGGGGCAATCATGCGCACCATGACCTCCACGCCATCGCCGCGGATCATGCGAATATTATCGATGCCCTCGCGCTCGATCTGGCCCATGAGCTTGGCCAAGCCAGGCTTATAGAGTTCTACCGCGATGATATTGGTGTCCTGCTCCAGCGGTGCCATGGCCGCGGTGGAGGTGCCGGTGCCGGAGCCGATTTCCACGATGGTCTTGGCGCCGGTGCGGCCGAACCACTCAGCGACATCGATAAGCTCATCGCTTAAGACGCGGCCCAGTTCGGGCCAGCGCTGTTCAAAAAGCTGGTGCTGGTTATCCGTGAGCGTGCCGCGGCGAAAGGTGACATTGCCCAGGCGCGGGTAGTCCAGGTCATTGTCAAAGACCGCATTGAAGTCCGTTTGCGGCGGGCGACCCGGTGGCATTTCTCCGGCAGGGGTGTTTTGAGAATTATCCGTGCTATTCATTGCGCCCTATTTTTCCCTGTCCAGGCATGGCAAGCAATATGCCGCGCCGGGTATTTTCCCCGCCGTATGGGGGAGGGGAATGACCGGAGGCTTTGACGGGGGTGGTGCTTTGTGGCGCGGAGCGGAAGAATGGGGCACTTTGGCACCCCCCGGAATGGTGTGGAGGGTGTCACGCCTAATATCACAATTGTTCGCGGTGCGCTTGGTAAACGTCCGCTCACGGCGGTGGATATAACCGGAGTGGGAAAAATGACACTTAATGTGACCAATATTTTGGCTCTGCCGGTTAATCTGGAGGCGGAAGGCAAAGTTGGGCCGTGATGTGTCCCGATTTTCACATCCTATCCAGAGGAGAATTTTTAATGACCGCCACCATTCAGGGCCTCGTTGGAGAGCTGCCTACAAACAATCAAAAACTGATCGACTGGATTAATGAAAGCGTTGAGCTTTTCCAGCCGGACGAGGTGGCTTTTGTGGATGGCTCGCAGGAAGAGGCTGACCGCCTCGCCGCGGAGCTAGTAGAAAAAGGCACCCTCATCAAGCTAAATGAGGAAAAGCGCCCGAATTCCTACTTGGCGCGGTCCAACCCTGCGGACGTTGCCCGCGTGGAATCCCGTACCTTCATCTGCACCTCGAAAGAAGAAGATGCGGGCCCAACCAATAACTGGGCGCCGCCAAAGGCCATGAAGGAAGAAATGACGGAGGCCTTCCGTGGATCCATGAAGGGCCGGACCATGTACGTCGTTCCTTTCTGCATGGGCCCTATTAGCGATCCAGAGCCCAAGCTCGGCGTGCAGCTGACCGATTCCGCTTATGTGGTCTTGTCCATGCGCATCATGACCCGCATGGGTGCAGAAGCACTGGACAAGATCGGCACGGATGGGGATTTCGTCCACGCCCTCCACTCCGTCGGCGCCCCCCTGCAGCCAGGCGAAGAGGATGTTGCTTGGCCGTGCAACGACAATAAGTACATCACCCAGTTCCCGGAGACCAAGGAGATTTGGTCCTACGGTTCCGGTTACGGCGGCAACGCCATCTTGGCCAAGAAGTGCTACGCGCTGCGCATCGCATCCGTTATGGCCAAGGAAGAAGGCTGGATGGCTGAGCACATGCTCATCCTGAAGCTGACCAACCCAGAAGGCAAGAAATACCACGTAGCCGCCGCATTCCCATCCCAGTGCGGTAAGACCAACCTAGCCATGATTACCCCCACCATTCCGGGCTGGAAGGCCGAGGTCGTGGGCGATGACATCGCATGGCTGCATCTGCGCGAGGACGGCCTTTACGCCGTGAACCCGGAAAACGGTTTCTTCGGCGTTGCCCCTGGCACCAACTACGATTCCAACCCGATCGCCATGGATACCATGAAGCCGGGCAATACCTTGTTCACCAACGTTGCGCTTACCGATGACGGCGATGTCTGGTGGGAGGGCATGGCCGACGAGGCACCAGAGCACCTCATCTCCTGGACCGGTGAGGACTGGACTCCGGCATCGTCCACCAAGGCCGCCCACCCGAACTCCCGCTACTGCGTGCCGATTTCCCAGTGCCCCACCGCCGCGCCGGAGTACGATGACTGGAAGGGCGTCAAGATTGATGCCATCCTCTTCGGCGGCCGCCGCAAGACCACGGTTCCGCTGGTGACCCAGTCCTTCGACTGGAACCACGGCACCATGATCGGTGCACTGCTGTCTTCCGGCCAGACCGCAGCCGCAGAGGGCGAAGTTGGCGCACTGCGCCACGACCCAATGGCCATGCTGCCGTTCATGGGCTACAACGCCGGTGACTACCTGCAGCACTGGATTGATATGGGTGAAAAGGGCGGCGACCGCATGCCAGAGGTCTTCCTGGTTAACTGGTTCCGCCGCGGCGACGACGGCCGCTTCCTGTGGCCAGGCTTTGGCGAGAACTCCCGCGTTCTCAAGTGGATCATCGACCGCATCGAAGGCAACGTAGAAGCCGAGGACACGGTGGTCGGACGCACCGCCCGCGCCGAGGACATCGACTTGGAAGGCCTTGACTTCGATGTCGACGACGTTCGCGCCGCCCTTGACGTTGACCCGAAGGAATGGGAAGGCGATATGCAAGACAACGCCGAGTACCTGAACTTCCTGGGCTCCCGCGTGCCTGAGGAAGTGTGGGACCAGTTCCGCGCCCTGAAGAAGCGCGTGGAGGACGCCGCTTCCTAACGCGTTCATCCGCGGTAATTCCCGCATAAAGCTAACCCCAGCAGCGTAAAGCTCTGGGGTTAGATCTTTGTTGGGGTTAAACCGATACACCCAGTTACAACGGAAAAGACCCCGCCACCAAAGGAACTACAATCCTTAACTTGGTGAGCGGAGTCCTCAACTTTGTGACCGCTACCGTGAAGTTCGTTACCGCGATCCTTCACGTGGGTCTTTAGGCCCGAGGGTCTCAACGAGCGAGCACTCGTTGGGGCCCTTATTATTCTACTACGACTTTTAAACCCCAAGAGGAATCTATTTTCTAGGGCCGGGCCGATGAAACCACTGAAATACCGGTACTGAGGTCGATCTTGGATGGAAAATGCTAGTTTTTATCTTGAAAGCCTCGGAACGGCCCCTAGGATAAATTGGGAATCAAGGCAAATGTCTAGGGATAAAATCCGGGGTAGTTCAGTCACGGGCAAACAGATACTGTCCCAGGATTGTGAGGAAATATGCGCGAATCATCAATACTAATCGCAGCTTTGTTTGCGTTGACTATTGGAGTTGGGGTTTTCATTTTCTCAATATCCACCTCTAATCCGTCTACGGGACTTTTGATCAGCTCCGGTGCATGCGCGTTAATGGGCGCCTTCAGCACTTATCTTGCAACCAAAAGGTACCAGGAGTCTAAGAACAAAAAGCTTCAGGAGAATGAGAATCAAAAGCTATAGCTTTTGCTATAGCCCGAGATATCGAATTACGAGATACCCTACGCCCTCTCAATCTGCAGCCATTACTCGTCGTCTCGCTGCAGATCCTGAAGTACTCCCGGCGGAGTGAAGTGTTCTGGGGCCAAATTAGCTAGCATTTCAGCGAAACTACCCCGAATAGTTTAGAGTTTCACCAACTTCGATGGTCGGTTTGGCACAGGTATGCAAATCATGTATGCTAAAGATCAGAGAAGGCAAGGACAGGTTCCCTTGTCATGAGTTGAAAAGGTCAACAGGACGAAAAGCGCCTGTTGGCCTTTTCTTATATTGGTCGTTTCTTGTGTACCGCACTAACAGTACTGGTACTGGTCAACCAACTGGCTAATGCAGAATCAATACTTTCTGTTAGGGTAAAGGCATCCTTGGTAACGTCCAGAATATCTACGTTTAACAAACTGTCCATGTGTGAGACACGATTCCGAAGATCGTGCAGATGGGCAACTCTCCAGTACGTCTTTTTACCACTTGAATCATCTGCGAAAGGAAAAGGGGCCTGACCCCCGGAAAGTGGACACGTCGGGGGTTAGCTATGCTGCTTTGGTCAGTGTAGCTGATGTGAGTGC
>NZ_JBEHFT010000055.1:0-7892 GCF_040225455.1 Corynebacterium sp. KPL2838
GTTGTGGGAGAGTAAGTCACCGCCGACACCAAACAACAAACAAACAACAAAATAAAGTTTGTACCGAGAGGGGCAAGGACACCGATTCCAACGGTGACCTTGCCCTTTTTGCTTACAAAACAGCAGGGTTTTACAATCACACCCACAGACACTATTCACCCAGCTAGTTAGCTAGTAAGACGATCTTTTCGGGACTGATGAGTACCGAGCTATGAATTTAATAGTATGTTTCTGAGTATGGAAACAAATCCTGAAAAGATAGTTGATAATCTCTTGAAAGACATGAAAGAAGTTCATGACTGGATTTGCATAGCCGATGCAACTGCAGCCAATGGGAAAAATTCATTCCATGCTACTTACGAAGACGTCGTAACTATTCTTGAGGCCGTCAAAGAGTATCCTTCAGTGACTATCGGGAAGCTCGCAGGTCGTTTTATAGATCTCCCCGATAACTGGAGCCCCTCCGATGTAGCGGAGGCCATCTTTTCGTCAGCAGATCCCATAGGAGCGATGATGGATTTCTGGTTGCACTCTACAGAAGATGTCTATAGCTAGAAATATTGCTCCTGCATAAGAGCTAAGCCTACCTGTTGCCGGTTATGAGCTAGCACTGTTATGTCCATAGGGTTTTTGTACACGGAGTGCGGTGTCTTCTTGGACATGGAATCCATGGAGTTCTTGGACACTTCTAGCGATTTATGGTTATGGCCTGCGTTTCGGCCGGGGTTTGGATAGTTTCGGGTTCATCCGCGGTGGTTGGCGATGTTTCATTTCTTCAACGAGGTTGATGTTGATCTGACCGCCTGGTGGTCTGTGGCTCAACGTGATCGGCAGTGGCACGCTGAAGAGGAATTCACCGTCATGGGCCGTGTAGAACTCCGCAACGTTATCGGCTGTGACCGTGGAGTAGAGCCTGCGGTTTTTAAACCTCAGACCACTGTAGAGACCGAAGCCGCACACGCGTACAACGCCATCTTTGCTCACGCAGAGCTGGTCTGGGATACCCTAATGGTTTGTTGAATTTGTCGTCGGCGCCGTTAGTGTGGGGGTATCGGTGGGAGGTATGCCTTGCTGAGCTGCCATGTCATCGGTGCTGGCCTCGTGTGAAGTTGCCGCTTCAGCGGGGCCGTTTAGCATTTCGGGTACAGCGTGTGGATTGTGCGCCTGGTTGTAGGCGACTACGCGGGTCCAGACCTGTTCGGGATCGAGTGGATGCGTGGGCGATGGTGCCTTGGGGAAGGTATCGAAAGCCTGGCGTGGCGTGATGTGCATTTTGCCGACCAGCAGTGATTGGTGACGTCGTCGCTCGTTGTAAACTTGGCGGTATTCAGCCAGATATGCGTTGACCTCAGCAAGGCTAGCTGGGTGGCGTGCATCGAGGAACTGGGTCAACGTGCGGTGAGAGCGCTCGTCTTTTCCCTGGGTTGTCGGGGCGAAACCAGCACTAGTAAGTACGCCTTGGCTGGCGAGCCAGGTTTCAGTAGCAGAGAGAAAACCACGGTGATAGGTGGCGAACGCATCGCCATTGTCGGAAAGGATTTCTTGAGGTTTGCCGTAGACGGAAAACGCTGCGGCCAGCACAGCGCGCGCATCAGTACCGTTTTCTGGCAGAGCGAACGCTGTGGTTCCGACATCGAATCTGCTGGCGTCATCGATGATCTGGTAAATCGTGACATGTGTGTGGGCGTGGTCAAAGAGGCGATAGACCAGTGCATCGATCTGCCAGAGTTCACCGACGAGATCGCGGGCGAAGCGCTTATAGGAGCTGCGTGGCCGTTTGCGGGCGTTGGCATCAACGAATCCCAGCTCATGGAGCCACCAGGCAATTGTAGAACGCGACGGTGTGAAATCTGGACCTACGGTGTCGAACAAGAAGTAGTAGATCGACCAGGGCCCATAATCCAAGCCTTGCTCCATCAACTGTTGCCTGGCGTGGACGACTGCGATTTTGTCGGCCTCGTGGAATTTCTTAATCGGATTCTTCGGGGCAGTCGAATCCGGCACAATGCCTGCTCGGCCCTTCTGCGTTTGAGGTTACCCTCGTTTAGTGGTCACCTTATTTGTACGGATTTTGTGTCCGTAGGAGAGGATGTTCATTGTGAGTCAACAGCGCAAGAAGTACACGCCGGAGTACCGGCGTGAAGCCGCAAACCTAATGATCGAGTCAGAACGCCCGATCGTTCATGTGGCTAAGGAAATCGGTGTTTCCGCCGGGCTTTTAGGCCGCTGGGTCAAACTCGAGCGCGAACGCCGAGGGGCCTCGGATGGGCTAAGCGAAGCGGATCTTCGTGCTGAGAATGCTCGTCTGCGTCGTGAGCTGGCAGAAGCCAAGATGGATAACGAGTTTTTGTCACAAGCGACAGCCTTCTTCGCTTTAAGGCAACGCGATCAGAAAAGTTCGAATTGATGCAGCCAGAGCAAGGCTAACTACAGCATCAAGCGCATGGCGCGCTTGTTGAAGGTGTCTCGGTCTGGATACTACACATGGGCCCATATACAGCAGCAACGCTTATCCGGAAAAGATGATCGTGCATCATTTTACGATGGCGTTGATCGCAAGATTCACCAGATCTGAAAAAGACTCCGATGAGGTTTATGGTGCCCCGCGGATTACCGCAGAACTAGGTGAGCGCTACCAGATCAGTGTGAATCGCAAGACTGTGGCTAAGCGGATGCGTCTGATGGGCATTGAAGGGATGTCACCGCGTGCTTTTGTGCCGGTGACAACGATCCAAGCCAAGCGTAAATCTGCTTTTGATGACCTGGTAAAGCGCATGTGTGATACCGGTGAGCTCAATCGAGTATGGATGTCGGACCTGACCCCCATTTGGTGGACACCTGATATCCAGCCCAGTCGAGCTGGCAAGATTGGTAATCTACCACCATGTCCAGGTACTCCGAACAGTTCAAACGCGATGCCGTGGCCCTCTATGAGAACAATGAGGACCTCTCACTGAACAAAGCATCAGCAGAGCTCGGAATCAACCGTGCCTCGCTACATTCTTGGGTCAAAAAGTACGGCACCGGCAAACGTGCCCGCATAAAAGCAGTGCATGATAAAGCCCAAGCGGCGAATGATTCTGCGCGAATCCGACAGCTAGAAAAGGAAGTCTCTAAGCTGCGCGAAGAACGCGATATCCTGCGTAAGGCCGCGAAATATTTTGCTTAAAGCAGACTCACTGGTGATCCGCTTCCAGTTTGTCGATGACCACCGAACCGAATACTCGGCTTATGCGGATGTGCCACGTTTTAAAGCTGAATCGTTCCTCGTTTTACAAATGGGTGAGCACCCGCAAAAAGCGCAGGTTAAAGGTATATTCTGACGGTCTTATTGGTGCAAGGATCACAACCATCTTTGATGATGAGCACGGGCTTTATGGTGCTAAACGCATCGCCGCAAGCCTCAAGGAGGACACGACGTATACCCCGATCAATCACAAGAAGGTTGCACGCATCATGAAAACCATGGGACTAAAAGGCTTTAGCAAACGCCGCCGATGCATCACCACCCGGCGCAAGCCTGGTCACCGTGTCATGCCAGATTTAGTAGGCCGCAAATTCACAGCTGACGAGCCGAACCGTGTGTATGTCGGCGACATTACCTACCTGCCGTGCAAGGGAGGCAAGAACATGTATTTGGCCACAGTCATTGACACTTACTCACGGAAACTTGCAGGTTATGCACTCGCAGACCACATGCGGGTCTCACTGGTCATCGATGCCCTAGCCCACGCACACGACGTGCGCGGCAGTCTTGACGGGGCTATTTTCCATTCTGATCACGGCAGTGTGTACACCTCACAAACCTTTAGGAACTACTGCTCGTCGTTAGGTGTACGCCAGTCCATGGGAGCGGTAGGAACGAGTGCCGATAATGCCCTGGCAGAATCGTTTAACGCCACCTTAAAACGTGAAGTGCTGCGTGATCGGAAAGTCTTTGACAACCCAATTAGCTGCCGTCAAGAGGTCTTCCGGTGGTGCATGCGCTATAACACGCGCCGGCGGCACTCCTGGTGCAATCTCGTAGCGCCTGATGTCTTTGAAACCAAGACTTCGGCTATACTGACCACAGCAGCATAGCTAGCCCCCGATGTGTCCACTTTTCGGGGGTCGGGCCCCTTCGGCATTAACCCCGGTAGCCACGAGGACGGAAGCTTTGACCACGCGTCCTCCTTCGCGGACTTTCATGGTCAATGCATCACAGGCAACATACAGGTATGGACCGGTATCGAGTGGTCGGGTACGGAAGTCTTCGACCATCTCGTCCAGGTCTTTAGCCATGTCAGATACCTGCGACTTTGAAAGATTATTAATTCCCAAACTGGCGACGAGATCGTTCATCCTGCGTGTGGACACGCCTTTTAAATAGCAGGTAGCTATTACGGTTGTTAGTGCTCGTTCTGCCCGAGTGCGTCGTTGCAATAACCAGTCCGGGAAAATGACCCGGTACGTAGTTTGGGTACAGCGACATCAATGGTGCCAACGCGAGTATCAAGATCGCGGTGGCGGTAGCCGTTGCGGACATTGGTTCGAGACTTAGACGTGGTGGCGTAGTCGGCGCCGCAGATCTGGTCTGCTTGAGTCGATAGGATTTGGTTGATGAATCCTTGAAGCATCTCGCGCATGAGATCTGGGGATGCTTGGGCAAGCAATTCGTCTAAGTAGGTAGTCGGGTCTATAGAATATGGGCTAGCGGCCATCGTGGTTATCCCTTTCGAGGAAGTGTGGTTACGGAATCGAAAGGTACTACGGTGGTCGCCGGCCTCATTCATAAGGGGGCCCACCGTCAGTTACAGATACACCACGCTACTGGACGCAACCTATGCAGATTTACTCACTGGTTATTCCTGATGACTGTTTTTGACGCGATTGACCAATACTGCTCCAACTATAGTGAGCAGTATGAGGATAAAAAATCCGAGGATCGACTTGTTTGCGATGCCGACATAACCTGAAATTGCCAGCCCAAATAGTGCAACGACAATCGCATTAGGAGATATTTTATGCCTGTTCATCATTCCTCTTCACACTTGATTGTTAAGCACACTCGCTGCCACGGACGTTTCCGGCCCACGTGTAATGGACTTTTATGCGTTTATTGCAGCCCTTGTTGTGGCTGAGGACTACTGTTGCCCCGGTGATGATGGCTCCAACGACGGTGCGGGCAGCCCACCCGACACCGGGAATGGCGCAGATGGCGGTCCCTAGGGCAAAACCCGATCCGCTGATGATCATGTCCTGCTCAAGAGGGGTGAACTCTACCCAGAATCCCCCGTTTTCTTTTCCTCCGCTCACATAGGGAGTGACGGCATGTGGATCCCTTAACGTTAGATCCATGTGCTCGAGGTCGAAGGTTACGGTGGAGTCATCATTTACAGTTCGGGGAACATCCGAGTTGATCAGCTCCTCAAAAGCTTGATCCAGAACCTCCGGAGTGATTGATCCTTCTGCAGCGGTCTGTTCTTGGAACTCTTGAAGGGTTGTAGGATCGTCCTTTTCTGCAGCGGAGGCTAGTCCCTGACCGGCAAAAAGGATAGCTACGGAAGCTAGTGCCGTCAGTGCTTTTGACTGAGTTTTCATAGTGTTCCTTATTTCTAGAGAGATGGTTCACCTCCCGAGACTACATGTGTTCCAAAATAAGATCAATAGCAAAATGCGATCAATAACTTTGACGAACTGTGTGAGGGCATCTATCACACCTCACGCGAGAAGGCACTTGGCAGTGCTACGTCCAAGCCAACCCAAGCACGATGAATAACCTTTTAGTGGTCGATATTGCCCACCCTGACGCGCTTCTGCGCGCGATGTGGGACAGACGCGACTAGCTCCTAACGCTGTGGTGGAAACCCGCACAACGGGCCCGCACACGCAGTCTAATCGCTGACAACGCCATTACCCCGCACCGAGTACACGCCAAACGCAAGCCGCTGTCCTACGCCGCTCCGTCGATGGCGACAAGGGCTACTCCGGTCTGATGACTAAGAACCCAGAGCACATCGCCTGGGATAGCCATTGGGCACATTTGCAACGAGCTGAAGCCCCCCGGAGCCGCCTTATCCCGATTCTCATTAAGAGTGCATATAGTGTGGTGCTCCCCAGCCGCTTCGCGGCGTGGGCTCGGGCCGATTCTTTCGGCCCGAAAATCAGGCGGACAGCCCGCGCAAGACTGCCCGGACTGTCCGCCAGTACTGGCAGATGGATCAACAAAATATTTGGGCACATTCCGCCCGACCGCGCTTATCAGGCCTGCAGGGTAGTGCAGCCGCTTCACACGGCGCGCTGTGCGCCCGTCTAATCCGTTGAACACTCACCAGCGATCCCATGAAGGGCCGGGAGCTTCTGTGCGATTGAGTACCTGAGGACTGAATCAGGGCAACCGAGCCGGACAGCTCAGGCGGCAGCTCGACGGCGAGCGCCTGGAGCCGGACAACGCGACGGTTGCGATATTCTTTTTCCGCACGACCGAAATACAGCCGCGCAAGGAGGAATCCATGAAAAGAACCACGCCCCCACACCAGTTTTAATCAGCTCTCCACGGCGCTCTTGACTATTCTGCGCGCCATTCTCATAGCGTTCCTTATAGACCCCACCGCAATGATGAACAGTTGGATCGAACTGCTAGGCCTACTCGTCTTCTGGCCGTAGCGGCGACACACTATTGGCACTCTTAGTGACACCGGGACATAGTCCATCCAACCCAGTCTTGCTAAGAGAGGTTTTACTTAACTGCCTAGCGGCAGGGGAACCGTATATTGCTTACGGCATTTCCCACCTATCAAGACTTAAGCAATCCTAGCTCTCGCAGAGTCTTTAGGTGCAGATTCACTGTCCGCTTAGTAACGCCGAGTTCGTTCGCTATCTCACGTGCCAATGGAATTTCTCCAGTCTGCGAAAGCGCATCCAAAGCAACACTAAGGACTCTCGCTTGAGTGCTTTTCCCTTGGATAGAGCGTCGCTTGTTTGCAGCAGCTAAAGACTCCCGTTGTCCTTGCGCATATTTACCGTCGGGGTCTGTTTTCCAGCGTTGTGCGGCTTTCTGGCCACCTCTGCGGCCCATGGTGGTTAGTGCTTTACGCTCGCTACTGGTAGCTTTTCCTGACGCGCTAGCGCTTCCACAGGCTCTGCTCTTGGACTGGGTGACGTACCCGCGCACGCGACGTGCCATGGTTTGGCGGTCGCGCATGGGCGGCATCTCACTACTACGGCCTGCTCCGCCGTGGGCTTGTGCGACGTTGTAGGCGTGCTCGTAGGCATCGATAATCGCCGCATCAGTCAGACGCTGGCCTTGTTTGCGCAGACGATGGCCAGCCTTGAGCGCATGACGGAAAGCGGTTTCGTCACGTGCCGCTTTTCCCTGGGTAATCCACAGCACGCGTACCCCGTCGATAAGCTCCGGATCGTATTGGTCAAGACCATCAGCGATTTCAGCATCTACGCCCTGGGCAAGAGCTTTAAATGCTTGGGCTTCCTCACGGCGAGACTTCACTGCGTTGATAAGTTCCCGGCCAGAGGTAAATTGCTGGCGTGGGGCGGGGTTGAACTGGTCGTGTCCTGCCATGTCCCTCACCTTTTTTACCAAGTCTCCAAGCCGCATCACTCGGTTGTGCTGTCTGTACCAACGATAAGCCGTAGGAGCTTTACCTGTATAGAACGGGTTGCGGCTAAAGCGGTGGGAAAAATGCGGGTCGTGGTCTAAAAGCTCACCTAGTACGCGTGTGGTTGCTGCCAGCAGCTTCATCTGCGCTGATTTACCGCCACGGTCAGCGTAGACGGGGTCAATAAGCCAGATGAACTGGGCTTTCCCGTTAGTCGGGTTGAAGCGTCCTGGGTTTAGTTCCGCTTCTTTTACGGCCCTGTGTTGATGGGCTGGGTGAGATAGTACTCGGTTTCTA
>NZ_JBEHFT010000056.1:0-6236 GCF_040225455.1 Corynebacterium sp. KPL2838
CTCAAAAGTAACCAACCGGCTACCTCTCGGCGACTTGGATAAACCTACACCCCACTCCAAGAAACGCACAAATCCCCAGCACACACCGTAAAAATGCGTACTGGGGAGAGGTTAATTTAGAAGAGTTCTTCTTCCTGCGTCCTTTCGATGGTGGCTCCAAGCCGCGAAAGGTTCTCCACAAAGTGGGGATAGCCGCGGTCAATATGGAAGACATCGTGAACGGTCGTGGCTTCGTCTGCGCACAGCGCGGAGAGGACCAGGCCGGCTCCGGCGCGAATATCGGAGCTCCACACGTGCGTAGAAGAAAGATGTTCCTTACCGCGCACCACCACGTGGTGGCCATCTACTTGGGCATCGGCACCCAGGCGCAGCATCTCGTCAACGAAGCGGAACCGGGATTCGAAGACGTTCTCCGTGATCACGGTGGTTCCTTCGGCGATGGCGGAAATGCCGATGGCCATGGGCTGGAGGTCCGTCGGAAAGCCTGGGAAAGGCAACGTCTGGTAATCCACCGCGGTGGGGCGCTTTTCCATGCGCACGCGGAAGCCGTTTTCATAGGTTTCAATCTCTGCGCCGGCGGACTTCAGCTTTTCCAGCGGAAGGTGCAGGTGGCGCGGGGCAATGCCGCCGACGGTGATATCGCCTTGTGTCATGGCTGCGGCATAAGCCCAGGTGCCGGCCACGATGCGGTCACCGATGACCTCGTGCTCCGTTGGGTTAAGCCGGTCCACGCCGTGGATGGTGACCTCGGAGGTGCCTTCGCCTTCGATATTGGCGCCCATGGATTTCATCATCTCGCACAGGTCCACGATCTCGGGCTCGCGGGCGGCATTGTGGAGAACAGTAGTGCCCTCGGCCAAGACGGCGGCGGTCAAGATGTTTTCTGTCGCACCAACGGAAGGAAAGTCCAAGCGGATATTAGAGCCGCGAAGCTCGGAAGCTTCAGCGACCACGGCGCCGTGTTCAATGCGCGTGGTGGCGCCGAGTTTCTCCAAGCCAGTCTGGTGCATATCGAGCGGGCGAGAGCCAATGGCGTCACCACCGGGCAGCGCAACCTTTGCATGCCCGCAGCGCGAGGTCAGTGGGCCTAAGACGCATACCGATGCCCTGAATTGGCGGACCGCATCAAAGTCCGCGTTCGATTGCGGCGTCGCGGGGGTAGTAATGCGGACGGTGCTGCCATCGATTGTCACCTCGCAGCCCAAGCCTTCGAGCACCTTCTTCATCAAAGGTACGTCCAGAATCTCTGGGCAATTGGTCAGCGTCGTCGTCCCCTCCGCCAGCAATGCGGCGGCCATGAGCTTAAGGACGCTGTTCTTGGCGCCATCTACTTTGACGGTGCCTGCAAGGCGGGCACCACCGGAAACAATAAACTGATCTTTCACAGCTTTATACGCTACCGGTTATCAGGGCAACGCGCCGATCCGGCGGGCGGCATTGACGGCTTCGTAGCGAGTGTGTGCCCCCAACTTGCGCATTACGGAGCGTAGGTAGGACTTGACGGTTTCGGCGCCAATCCCCATTTCTTCCGCCGCTTCCACGTTGGTGTGGCCGAGCGCCACGCAGGAGAGGACGTCGAGTTCGCGGGCTGAAAGCTTGGTCGATTGCTTCACGCGCACAGGAGAGACCATCTGATCACAAAGTGCCTCGAGTTCCTTGCGCAATTCCTCGTCCTCGACGCGGTTGGCCAGCATGCGCAGCTTGGAGTGGGTGGAACGAACCTGTTCCCATTCCGCACCGTTCATGGCATGGCCGCGGGAGGCACCCCCCTTTCCGCCATCGGCGCGGCGCATCGCGGAGTTGACCGCGAGGTCTTGCTCCAGGGTCCGCGCCGTCATCGTGACTTCCTCGATGACCTTATCCCCCAGGCGCACTGGGGAGTGCACGCCAACATAGAGCACTCCTCGGATTTCACGCTGCACGGTAACCGGTACCGCAACGATCGAGTGCAGGCCTTCGTCTTGGATCACGCTGTCGTTCTCGTGGGAAATGGTGGTGGCACGCGTGTAGTCCGATACGCCCACCGCGCGGCGGGTGGTGATGACGCGCCCGCCGACGCCCACGCCGGCATCGATAAGCAGATTCTGCAGCGCCGGTGTACGCAGACCCACCCACTGGGTAATTTGCAGGCGATTATCCGCCAATAATGTTGCGTACATCGTCACTGGGATTCCGGTGGCGGTTTTGAGAGACGACAGTGCCGCGCGTACGGATTCTTCATCATCTTTGAGGCGATGCGACTCCATGAGACTCTTTCCTCGTCGGGGGTAACCAAGTAGGTGCACCCGATATCCCCGAAAACTTGGGGAGCAGCGGGTAACTACGTGGAATTATAGACAGCAAGTGGGGGTAATTCGAAATCGCCCCTTTGCCTCCACGGCCGCGAATCCCACATTTCATGCCCGAATGGGTAGTCTGTAATAAATATACCACTCTGTCTACTTAAATAGTGTATCCTTGCGCTTGTACCTGATTTGACCACGAATACGATTCCCAAAGGAGTCCTAATAAATGGCTATTTACAACAATGTCCTAGAGACCATCGGCGGTACCCCACTCATCCGCATCAACCGCTTGGCAGAGGGCAAGGGTGCCACCGTGCTGGCCAAGGTGGAGTCCTTTAACCCTGGTAACTCCGTTAAGGACCGCATCGGTCTGGCCATCATCAAGGCCGCCGAGGAGTCCGGTGACCTGAAGCCGGGCGGCACCATCGTTGAAGCTACCTCCGGTAACACCGGCATTGCTCTGGCACTGGCCGGCGCGACCTTGGGCTACGACGTTGTCCTCACCATGCCAGAGACCATGTCCAATGAGCGCAAGGTCCTGCTTCGCGCATACGGTGCAGAAATCATCCTGACCCCGGGCGCTGCCGGCATGCAGGGTGCGGTTGACAAGGCCAACGAGATCGTCGCCGAGCGCGGCAACGCCATCCTGGCTTCCCAGTTCGCTAACGAGGCCAACCCCAAGATCCACGAGGCCACCACCGGCCCGGAGATCTGGGACGACGCCGAGGGCAATGTCGATGCCTTCGTCGCAGGCGTCGGCACCGGCGGCACCGTCACCGGTGCAGGCCGCTACCTGAAGTCCAAGAACCCAGACGTTTACCTCGCTGCCGTTGAACCAGCTGACTCCCCTGTGCTGTCTGAGGGCCAGGCAGGCCCACACAAGATCCAGGGCTTGGGCGCCAACTTCGTACCGGACGTGCTCGACCGCGAGCAGCTGGATGAGGTTTTGACCGCCTCCCTCGAGGAGTCCATCAAGCTCTCTCGCGCCCTTGCTACCGAAGAGGGCCTGCTGGTTGGTATTTCCGCCGGTGCAAACCTCTCGGCTGCACTGAAGCTGGCTGAGCGCCCCGAATTCGAGGGCAAGACCATCGTCGTTGTCCTGCCGGACTTTGGTGAGCGCTACGTTTCCACCGTTCTTTTCGAGGACATCCGCGAGGCATAATTAGCCCCGCAGCCTAGTCCGTGAATAAAAGGCACCCGTCAAGCTTGGCGGGTGCCTTTTTGTGACCAGTACTATAGTCCCCATGAGCATTATTAAATATATCCGCGAAGATTTAGCCAATGCCCGGGACCATGACCCAGCCGCCCGCGGCGACGTTGAAAATGCGATCGTCTATTCCGGCCTGCACGCCATCTGGTCGCACCGCGTCTCCCACTGGCTGTGGAAGCGCGGCCTGCGGGGCCCTGCGCGCATCCTGTCCCAGATTAACCGCTTTTTTACCGGCATCGAGATCCACCCAGGCGCCACCATCGGGCGCCGCTTCTTTATCGACCACGGGATGGGCATTGTCATCGGCGAAACCGCGGAAATTGGTGACGGCGTGATGCTCTACCACGGCGTGACGCTCGGCGGTCAGGTGCTCACCCAGACCAAGCGCCACCCCACAGTGGAAGATAACGTCACCATCGGCGCGGGCGCTAAGGTCTTAGGGCCCATCACCATCGGTGCCGGTTCCGCCATCGGTGCCAATGCCGTTGTAACGAAGGACGTACCGGCTGATCACATCGCGGTGGGCATTCCCGCCAAGAATCGGCCTTCAAATAGGCATGAGCGGGTCAAGCTCGTGGATCCGGACTACTACATCTAAATAGACTAAAAGCGGCCCACAGGCTTGTGTGGGCCGCTTTTTGCTGTGCTTAACCGCGCAGCAGGTCCTGGTATTCGGGGTTCTTGTCCATAAAGTGCGCCACGGCAGAGCAGGTGGCGATGACCTTCATGCCGGCAGCCCGAGTTTCATCGAGGGCCGCCTTAATCAACGGCGAGGACAGGCCCTGTCCGCGGAAGTCATCCCCGATGACCGTGTGGTTGAACTCGCGGGTATCGCCGGAATCTACATATTCGCAGATTCCTGCTTCCACACCGTCAACGGTAAGCACGAAACGGGACAAATCGGTCTGATGAGAAACTGCTTTTTCCATGTCCCCCATTAAACCAAAAATGGTCCCTCCTTGATAATAAGGAGGGACCATAGTTGTGGCCAGAGCCAGGATCGAACTGGCGACCCCACACTTTTCAGGCGTGTGCTCTACCGACTGAGCTATCTGGCCAGAAACCCGAGGGTTTCCGCGACCTTGACGGGACTTGAACCCGCGACCTCCGCCGTGACAGGGCGGCGCGCTAACCAACTGCGCCACAAGGCCATTGTCAGTTTTTGTGCCCCTTGGGCACGGGTAGTTACTTTACACAGCCGCCCCGAAACAGCACAAATCAGCACTACAAAACCTGTTTTATACCGTATCTACCCACGCTTGCCGATGCCCCGATACCGAAAGGAATGAAGCGCCCCAGGTTGTGTTCCTAGGCATTTGCCTTGATCTCTATTATTGCCCGTGGCGAGTTCTGCTTCCAAAATTCGGTTTCGACCTCTACCGGGGTTCGGTATCCCAAGGCCTGGTGGAGCCTTGACTCGTTCCACCATGACACCTACTCGAACGTCGCGATTTCTACCTCGACAACATCATCCCACCTGCGGGTATGAATCAGCTCGTTCTTGTAGGAACCATTAACGTTTTCAGCCAGAGCATTGTCATAAGAATCACCAACAGTCCCGGTGGAAGCGATAATGCCATGCTGGGCAAGTCGCTCGTTGTAGACCACGCTGACATACTGCGATCCGTGATCCGAATGGTGAATGAGACCTGTTGTTTCCTCAGCACACACGATTGCCTGGTTAAGAGCTTGCAGTGGCAGTGCTTCCGTCCGCATCGAATCTGATAACGCCCACGCAACGATCCGTCGGGAGTAAACGTCGGTGACAAACGCGGCGTAGACAAAGCCTTTCTTCGTGCGCACATACGTAATGTCGGCCACCCACAGCTTGTTCGGGCCCTGAGCTTTGAATTCACGCTCAACCAAGTCCGGGCGCAGATCAGGCACGTTAGCTTTTCGGGTTGTAATCGGTGATCCGCCTGTGCCTTTGCCAGAAACACCAGCCAGGCGCATCAGCCGGGCGGTTTGCTCACGGCCGATATCTATTCCGTCACGGTGAAGCGTATGCCACATTTTCCGCACGCCGTAAACACCGTAATTATCCCGATGAACAGCACTAATGCGTTCAACTAGAACAGCATCACGAAGGCGACGAGCACTTAATCCACGGGCCTTTGACTGGCGATAACCACGCGAGGTGATAAACCCACCAGTTCGGCTATTTTTCAACGTCTTACAAATGAACTCGACAGAGAAACGATTCCGGTATTTATCGATGAACCGGATCATTTCTTAACGTTTCGGGTCGAGTTCCGACGCGAAAAAAGCCGAGGCAGCCTTCAACAACTCGTTGGTATCTCGAAGCTGGTGATTTTCGCGGCGTAGCCTGGCGTTTTCGGCGGCCAAATCTTCAGGCACAGGTTCTGGGATGTTTCCCGAACGGCGGGCCTGTTGAGTCCATTGACGAGCCGTGTGCCATGAAACCCCCAGTTTTGCAGCTACTGCCTGGCACGCGGGGTGCATCGACATATTTTCCGCCACGATGCGGTCTTCCACGAGACGGACCACTCGGTCCTTGGCATCCTGGTCAAATTTCCTTGGCATATTCCAGATTTTCCCATCTACTCAAACGGAACAAAACCTGGAACACTTCAATATGCTTTGGAAGCATATACCTGGCCTTAACACGGTAAATCCACAGTGTAGCAGAAACCCGTGGTAGTAGGGGACCTGACCCCCTTTTGGTGGACACCTGATATCCAGCCTAGTCGGGCTGGGAAGAAAGGTAATCTACCACCATG
>NZ_JBEHFT010000057.1:0-5755 GCF_040225455.1 Corynebacterium sp. KPL2838
TGAGAACTCAATAGTGTGCCAATGTACTTATTTTTTATTTTTGTGTGCATGGTTGTGTGTTGATTGGTCTGTTGGCCAGCGAATCTTGTGTGGTTTGTTGGTTGGTGTGTGCCGGTAAGGTGTTGGAATACGCATCTTTTTGAATACTGTTTAGTGTTTCGGCTGCATTGATGGATTGGTTGGCATGTGATTGTGTTCAACTTTTTGTCTCCTCTTTTTGTGCCCCGTCGGGTTGGGGAGGCAATGATTTTTCTTTGTAGTAATTTTTGGACGCCAGCATGAGCCTGCTTTTGTGGGTTTGTGGTGGTTTGTTCTTTTGGTTAGGTTTGGGCTTTTCACGGCCTATTTCAGGATGTTGTTCTGAAATTTTCTTTTTGTGGAGAGTTTGATCCTGGCTCAGGACGAACGCTGGCGGCGTGCTTAACACATGCAAGTCGAACGGAAAGGCCCTGCTTGCAGGGTACTCGAGTGGCGAACGGGTGAGTAACACGTGGGTGATCTGCCCTGCACTTCGGGATAAGCTTGGGAAACTGGGTCTAATACCGGATAGGAACCATCTTTAGTGTGGTGGTTGGAAAGTTTTTTCGGTGTAGGATGAGCTCGCGGCCTATCAGCTTGTTGGTGGGGTAATGGCCTACCAAGGCGGCGACGGGTAGCCGGCCTGAGAGGGTGTACGGCCACATTGGGACTGAGATACGGCCCAGACTCCTACGGGAGGCAGCAGTGGGGAATATTGCACAATGGGCGCAAGCCTGATGCAGCGACGCCGCGTGGGGGATGAAGGCCTTCGGGTTGTAAACTCCTTTCGCTAGGGACGAAGCTTTTTTGTGACGGTACCTAGATAAGAAGCACCGGCTAACTACGTGCCAGCAGCCGCGGTAATACGTAGGGTGCGAGCGTTGTCCGGAATTACTGGGCGTAAAGGGCTCGTAGGTGGTTTGTCGCGTCGTCTGTGAAATTCTGGGGCTTAACTCCGGGCGTGCAGGCGATACGGGCATAACTTGAGTGCTGTAGGGGTAACTGGAATTCCTGGTGTAGCGGTGAAATGCGCAGATATCAGGAGGAACACCGATGGCGAAGGCAGGTTACTGGGCAGTTACTGACGCTGAGGAGCGAAAGCATGGGTAGCGAACAGGATTAGATACCCTGGTAGTCCATGCCGTAAACGGTGGGCGCTAGGTGTGAGGGTCTTTCTACGACTTTCGTGCCGTAGCTAACGCATTAAGCGCCCCGCCTGGGGAGTACGGCCGCAAGGCTAAAACTCAAAGGAATTGACGGGGGCCCGCACAAGCGGCGGAGCATGTGGATTAATTCGATGCAACGCGAAGAACCTTACCTGGGCTTGACATACACCAGATCGCTGCAGAGATGTAGTTTCCCTTTGTGGTTGGTGTACAGGTGGTGCATGGTTGTCGTCAGCTCGTGTCGTGAGATGTTGGGTTAAGTCCCGCAACGAGCGCAACCCTTGTCTTATGTTGCCAGCATTTGGTTGGGGACTCATGAGAGACTGCCGGGGTTAACTCGGAGGAAGGTGGGGATGACGTCAAATCATCATGCCCCTTATGTCCAGGGCTTCACACATGCTACAATGGTCGGTACAACGCGCTGCGACACTGTGAGGTGGAGCGAATCGCTGAAAGCCGGCCTTAGTTCGGATTGGGGTCTGCAACTCGACCCCATGAAGTCGGAGTCGCTAGTAATCGCAGATCAGCAATGCTGCGGTGAATACGTTCCCGGGCCTTGTACACACCGCCCGTCACGTCATGAAAGTTGGTAACACCCGAAGCCGGTGGCCTAAACGTGTTAGGGAGCCGTCGAAGGTGGGATCGGCGATTGGGACGAAGTCGTAACAAGGTACCCGTACCGGAAGGTGCGGGTGGATCACCTCCTTTCTAAGGAGCTTTTTTGTAGGCTGCAGTTGCAGTCAGATACCCACTGTTTGTGGGTTGCCCACTGTTGTTTGATGGTGGGTTGGTGGTTGAGTAGGCGAGTGTTCTGCTGCCACCGATTGTTTGGAAATTCCGGGTAGGAGACACACCTTAATCGACAGTACCGAGTGTTTGAATGGTGCTTTGTGACATGCGTAAAAGTGTCCATGTATACAAAAATGAGTGTTGATTGTACGTTGGTGCATTGTTGGGTGTCTGGGGCATTATCCCCTTTTTGTGTGTGCCTGACTGGTTGATGGATGTCACCGTTGTGGTGGTGTTTGTTGCTGGTTCGGGGTGTTGTGTGAGAACTGTATAGTGGACGCGAGCATCTGCATGATGCCACTGTTGTGGTGTTTATGTGTGTGATGTGATTTTTCTTTTTTGTTTATTTTGTCAAGTTCACTTGTTGCTACCGCATACGGATTGTGTGACCTTTGTGTTGTGTGGTTTGTGTGTGGTGGTTGGTGTGTTCGTTATTTAGGGCGCATGGTGGATGCCTTGGCATGCTGAGCCGATGAAGGACGTGTAAGGCTGCGTTAAGCCTCGGGGAGTTGTCAATAAAGCGTTGATCCGAGGATGTCCGAATGGGGAAACCTGGCCCTGGTTATGTGGGGTTACCCTTCAGTGAATTCATAGCTGTTGTGGGGGTTACGCGGGGAAGTGAAACATCTCAGTACCCGTAGGAGGAGAAAATAATAATGATTCTGCTAGTAGTGGCGAACGAACGTGGATGAGGCTAAACCGTGTGCATGTGATACCTGGTAGGGGTTGTGTGTGCGGTGTTGTGGGGCTCAATTGTGTGTCATCTACCAGTGGCACGCCCTTTGTGCATTGTTGTTAGGTGAAGTGGTTTGGAATGGCCTGCCGGAGTAGGTGAGAGTCCTGTAGCTGAAGATGATGATGTGGGGGTTGTTGGGTTCCCGAGTAGCAACGGGCTCGTGGAATCTGTTGTGAATCTGCCGGGACCACCCGGTAAGCCTAAATACTCAGTGTGACCGATAGTGGATAGTACCGTGAGGGAATGGTGAAAAGTACCCCGGGAGGGGAGTGAAATAGTTCCTGAAACCATGTGCTTACAATCCGTCAGAGCACTTTTTTGTGTGATGGCGTGCCTTTTGAAGAATGAGCCTGCGAGTCAGCGGCATGTCGCGAGGTTAACCCGTGTGGGGTAGCCGTAGGGAAACCGAATCCTAATGGGGTGGTTAGTGGCATGTCCTGGACCCGAAGCGGGGTGATCTACCCATGGCCAGTGTGAAGCAGCTGTAAGAGGTTGTGGAGGCGCGAACCCACGTAGGTTGAAAACTGCGGGGATGAGCTGTGGGTAGGGGTGAAAGGCCAATCAAACTCCGTGATAGCTGGTTCTCCCCGAAATGCATTTAGGTGCAGCGTCGCATTAGCTTGGTGGAGGTAGAGCGACTGGTTGGTTGAGCGGGACTACAATCTTAGCAATGTCAGCCAAACTCCGAATGCCATCAATTGTGTTGTGCGGCAGTGAGACTGTGGGGGATAAGCTTCATAGTCGAGAGGGAAACAGCCCAGATCGCCGGTTAAGGCCCCTAAGGGTGTACTAAGTGGAAAAGGATGTGGGATCGCGAAGACAGCCAGGAGGTTGGCTTAGAAGCAGCCATCCTTGAAAGAGTGCGTAATAGCTCACTGGTCGAGTGGTTCTGCGCCGACAATGTAGTGGGGCTCAAGTACACCGCCGAAGCCGCGGCAAGCAGCAATTTTTTGTTGTTTGGGTAGGGGAGCGTCGTGCATGGGTGGAAGCGTTACCGTGAGGAGGCGTGGACTGTGTGCGAGTGAGAATGCAGGCATGAGTAACGAATTGTAAGGTGAGAATCCTTACCGCCGGATGACTAAGGGTTCCTGGGTCAAGTTCGTCTTCCCAGGGTGAGTCGGGACCTAAGGCGAGGCCGACAGGCGTAGTCGATGGATAACCAGTTGATATTCTGGTACCCGTACATGTGCGCCCATGATGAAGCACTGATACTAACCACTGCGGATACGCTACCTAGCATTCTTTGAGTGTTGGTGGTGTTGATGTCGTGGGGCCTGATGTGTGGTTCAAGTGATGGGGTGACGCAGTGAGGTAGCCGCGCCACTTATTGGATTGGTGGTGTAAGCGTGTAGGCCGTGTGGTAGGTAAATCCGCTACACATTAAGGTTGAGGCGTGATGCGTAGACCCTAAGCGGGTTGATGGTGGTGATCCTGTACTGTCGAGAAAAGCCTCTAGCGAGTGTGTGTATGGCCCGTACCCTAAACCGACACAGGTGGTCAGGTTGAAGATACTAAGGCGTTCGGGTGAACTGTGGTTAAGGAATTCGGCAAAATGCCCCCGTAACTTCGGGAGAAGGGGGGCCCTGTGACGTGAAGGCATTTACTGCTGGAGTGTTGTGGGGTCGCAGAGAATAGAGGGAAGCGACTGTTTATCAAAAACACAGGTCCATGCGAAGACGTTAAGTTGATGTATATGGACTGACGCCTGCCCGGTGCTGGAAGGTTAAGAGGACCGGTTAGTTAACGTTTGTTAGCGAAGCTGAGAATTTAAGCCCCAGTAAACGGCGGTGGTAACTATAACCATCCTAAGGTAGCGAAATTCCTTGTCGGGTAAGTTCCGACCTGCACGAATGGCGTAACGACTTCTCTGCTGTCTCGACCACAGGCCCGGTGAAATTGCATTACGAGTAAAGATGCTCGTTACGCGCGGCAGGACGAAAAGACCCCGGGACCTTCACTATAGCTTGGTATTGGTGTTTGGTTCGGTTTGTGTAGGATAGGTGGGAGACTGTGAAATCATCACGCTAGTGGTGGTGGAGTCGTTGTTGAAATACCACTCTGATCGGATTGAGCATCTAACCTTGGCCCATGATCTGGGTTGGGGACAGTGCCTGGTGGGTAGTTTAACTGGGGCGGTTGCCTCCCAAAATGTAACGGAGGCGCCCAAAGGTTCCCTCAGCCTGGTTGGCAATCAGGTGGTGAGTGTAAGTGCACAAGGGAGCTTGACTGTGAGACAGACATGTCGAGCAGGGACGAAAGTCGGGACTAGTGATCCGGCACCTACTTGTGGATGTGGTGTCGCTCAACGGATAAAAGGTACCCCGGGGATAACAGGCTGATCTTCCCCAAGAGTCCATATCGACGGGATGGTTTGGCACCTCGATGTCGGCTCGTCGCATCCTGGGGCTGGAGTAGGTCCCAAGGGTTGGGCTGTTCGCCCATTAAAGCGGCACGCGAGCTGGGTTCAGAACGTCGTGAGACAGTTCGGTCTCTATCCGCCGCGCGCGTTGAAACTTGAAGAAGGCTGTCCCTAGTACGAGAGGACCGGGACGGACGTACCTCTAGTGTGCCAGTTATCCCGCCAGGGGTAGTGCTGGTTGGCTACGTACGGAAGGGATAACCGCTGAAAGCATCTAAGCGGGAAGCCTGTTTTAAGATGAGGTTTCTTTTGAGGTCCCCTAAAGACTATGGGGTAGATAGGCCAGACTTGGAAGCACTGTAAGGTGTGAAGGCTACTGGTACTAATTGACCAAAACAAACACACCACAACAACCCCGAACACCACGTGTGGGGATGATTGTTGGGTGGACTTGTTCGAAGCGAGTAAACAAAATGTACACATTCCGTGTGCCGCGTCCACTATGCAGTATCTGACACAACACCACACAACTTGGTGGGTAGTGTTCTGATAGGTTTGTCGGTGGTTAATAGCTACAGGGAAACGCCCGGTCCCATTCCGAACCCGGAAGCTAAGCCTGTACACGCTGATGGTACTGCAACCGGGAGGTTGTGGGAGAGTAAGTCACCGCCGACACCAAACAACAAA
>NZ_JBEHFT010000058.1:0-5644 GCF_040225455.1 Corynebacterium sp. KPL2838
CGGCTCGCACTAACTTACCCAACAACCTGAACCAAGTCAAATCCTTGAATCAAGCCAGTACAAAAAGTCACTCAAAAATAACCAACCGGCTACCTCTCGGCGACTCGCTAAAATTTATACTACCCCACTACACAACGCAAACTCGCAGGCCAACGTTGCTTTTTAGTGATAGCACGCGATCTTTCCATCGGGCCCATCGATAACGCGCACCGGAGTATTGAAGATGGGCGTCAGGATATCGTCGCGCATAATCTCCTCCGCCGGGCCGAATTCGACGATCTGCCCGTCCTTGCAGGCACAGATATAGTCCGCGTAGCGCGCGGCAAAGTTAATGTCATGCAGAACCACGATGACCGTGCGCCCCAACTCCTGGGCAGCCTCGCGCAGGTGGCGCATCATGTCCACCGAGTGCGAGATGTCCAAGTTATTCAGCGGCTCATCCAGCAACACGTAATCAGTTTCTTGGCACAGCACCATGGCTACGTACGCGCGCTGGCGCTGACCACCGGATAGCTGGTCAAGGTAGCGGTGCTGCAGCTCTTCCAAATGCAGGAAGTGAATGTATTTGGAAATGACCTCTTCATCGTGTTTGTTGAGACGCCCCTTGGTATAGGGGAAGCGGCCAAAGCCCACGAGCTGGCGCACGGTGAGTTTCGTGACGAAGTGATTTTCCTGCCGCAGGATAGACACGATCTTTGCCAAATCGGCGGACTTGCTGGATTGGATGTCATAGCCGGCGATTTCGATGCTGCCTTCATCCACGTCGAGCAGGCGCCCGATCATGGTGAGCATCGTGGACTTACCCGCACCATTCGGCCCCACCAGCGCGGTGATGCCCCCCTGTGGGATGGTCAGATTGAGTGGACCAATAGAGGTCTCGGCGGAATAGGTTTTAGAAACGTTCTTTAATTCGATCACAGTCGGCCCTTTCGCATAATGACAAAGAGGAACACGGAGCCACCTACCAGCTCAATGATGATGGACACCACGCCTTGGGCGGAAAATACGTGCTGCATGAGGAAGTACGCCGCAATCAGCACGAAGAATGCTAATCCCACCGCCATCGGAAAGATGTAGCGGTGATCGTAGGTATCGGCGAATTGATAGGCCAGCGTAGCCACCAAAAAGCCCAAGAAGGTCATGGGCCCAACCAGCGCGGTCGTCGTCGCCATCAACAACGAGACCAAAATCAGCGTGTAGATCGCGTGCGCTTTATGGTTCACGCCCAAGTTGGTGCTGACATCGGAGCCCAAGGAAATCACGTTGAGCTTGCGCGCGTTGAGCACCAAAAGCGTGGTGGCGATGGCCACGATGGGAATGGCGATGGGATAGTACTCAGTTTCGGCGTTATTGACGGAGCCAAAAAGGCGCGCGGTCAGCACGTCGAACTCGCTGGGGGTTAGCATGCGCTGCATAAAGGTAGACAGCGAGCCCAGGCCACCACCGATGACCACGCCGACTAACAGCATGGCGTGCATATTCTGTTTTCGGTTGGTCAGCAGCCACGAATAAAGCACCAAGGAAAGGCCCACCATGACGCCCATTTGCATGAGGAAAGTGGGCACGGTGCGGGCTTCGTTAAGCCCACTAGCGCCCAGGAAGAAAATGGTCGCGGTATTGATGGCAACGTACAGGGACTCAAAACCCATGATGGATGGCGTCAAGATGCGGTTATTCGTCACGGTATGAAAAGACACCGTGGCCATGGCTTGGCACACAGCGACGATCGCCATGGCGATGAGGGCATCGGCGCGGCGCTGGGCGATGAGCCAAAACTTGCGCGTACCAAAATCCATCGGGTTGCCATAGGCTAGGTAAGCAAAGGCCAAAGCCGCAGCTAAGCCCCATACGCAGACCAGCGTGATCCAGTACTTCTTGGGTGGGGCGGACATCTTAGTTAGCACGGGTCGACCTCACAATCATGATGATGAAGACGATGGCACCGATGACGCCAAGAATCACCGAAACCGGCATCTCGAAGGGGGCGATGATGACGCGGCCCACCAGGTCACACACGGTGACGATGCCGATGCCCAGCAGGCAGACCCAGGGCACGTTGGAGCGCAAGTCATCGCCGCGCATCATGGAGACGATATTGGGCACGATAAGCCCCAGGAATGGAAGGGACCCCACGACGACGGTCACCACGCCCGTGGCAATGGCGATGAGGCCGGTTCCCAGCAACAACATGCGGTTATAGTTCAGCCCGACATTGGTGGCCACGTCCTCGCCCAAGCCAACTACGGTGAGGCGGTCGGCGTAGATATACACCGCCACCAGTACCAAGAGCACGATCCACAAAACCTCGTATTGGCCCTTGTATACCGCGGTAAATGAGCCCATGAACCAGATTCCCAATTGCTGGAGCATGTCCGTCATCAGCGCGAAAAACGTCGAGATTGCAGAGACCACGGCACCCAGCATGATGCCGATGATCGGCACGATGAGCGAAGAGCGCAGGGTCACCCGGCGCAGGAACAGGAAGAATACGACGGTGCCCAGGAAGGAAAAGACCACCGCACCAATCATCTTGACCAGAATCGAGGACGTGGGCGCGACGACCATGACGATGAGCAGGCCCAACCCGGCCCACTCCGTGGTGCCGGTGGTCGAGGGTTCGACGAAGCGGTTCTGGGTAAGCAGCTGCATGACCAGGCCGCTCACAGCCATGGCCGCGCCGGCCAGCACCAAGGCGATGGTGCGCGGCAAGCGGGTAATGCCGAACATGGCGGCGCCATCGTCGGCGCCAAAAACGTCGTACTGCCCGGTCAGCAAGGAGGCAACGAGCAACGCGGCAACGATGAGCACGCCGAGGCCGAGCTTCCAATCCCAGACCTTTGTGCGGGTGGTGGTTTCCATAACTATCCTTTACGCACCTGAAAACCGGAGGGCAAAATCCCTCCGGTTTCCGGTTTTTAGTGGTGGCTAGTTCTTTTCAAACGCGTCTGCCATCGCGTTGAGCGTCTCCGTGAAGGTAATGATGTTTTCATTGGTGTAGGTATCCTGCGGAGCGGCAACGATCTTGCCTTCCTTCACGGCAGTCACGTTCTTGAGTGCCGCGGAATCCTCTACCAGCTTCTTACCTGGGGTATAGCCTGCTTCATCCTTGGCAATGGCACCGTCGCGGTCCATGATGAGGATGTAGTCAGGGTTGGAATCAGCGATTGCCTCGACGGAGATGTCATCGCCCTCGTGGTCATCGCTGGCGTTTTCCACCTCGAGGGAAGGCTTCATGCCCAGCAGCTCAAAGAATGGTCCGAAGAAGCGGCCCTTACCTGGGGCGATGTAGTTGATATCCCCACCGGTGGTGTTGACGGCCATAACGGTCTTCTCTGGATCGTAGGCGTCCTTAGCGCGGTCCAGGGCCTTGTTGAAGTCATCGACGAGCTTCTTTGCTTCATCTTCGTGGTCGAAGATCTTGCCCAGTGCTTCGGTCTGGCGGATGAGTTCTTCCGCCATGTCCTTATCGTCGCGCGGGGAGAAGTCCAGGACCGGAGTATCTTCCATCAAAGCCTCGATATCGGCCTGGTGCTGGGTGAAGCGCTGACCGTTGATGACGATGTCCGGCTCTGCGGCAACCAGTGCCTCCAGGTCGGGTTCGCGGTGCATGCCCAGGTTGGCCTCGATCGAGTCTTCATTGATCTTGTCCGAGAGGGTATCCGGGACGATGCCAAGCGGGGCGGCCACGATATTGACATCCCAATCCGCGAGGATTTCGAAGGCGCGGTTATCCGTTACCGCGACGCGCTCGAACGGTACGTCCAGCTCGTGGGTGCCGTTATTATCTTCGATCTGCAGTGCGCTTTCCGATGTCCCCTTATTCGAACCCTGGTCCTCTTCTTCCGCAGTGCTACATGCGGTAAGTGCCAAGGAGGCGACAGCCACGACAGACAAAAGAGCGCGATGAATTTTCTTCATTGTGCTTTCCTTATAGACGAGAAACAAATGCCCCATTAACTTATCTTAAGTCACCCTAACCAATCAAGGTTGAGGGTAACCTTTCCTAAAGCGCATCGTCCCGGCCATAGAAACGCGCTGCATTGGCGAAGAAAACGTCATCAGCATGTACCCCCGCCGCCTCCCCGATGAGCCGGAAATCGTCCACCGAAAACACCCGGCTCGTCCGCTGCGAGGGCAAATCGGTACCCGCCATGAGCGCCGTTGGATCAACGTCGACAATGCGGCGCACCACCTCTCCCGGATCGAGGTCTACGCGCCCGAATCCGGTGGCCTTGACCTTTACCCCGGCATCGACAAGTTCTAAGAGGCCGTCTACTCCCTGCGCGCTCAGGCCCAGGTGGTCGATGCTCACGGCCGGCAGCTTCTTGAGCACTGGGGCCATATCGCCCAGCGTAGCCGCGTCGACATAAAGCTCCACGTGCCAACCTGCCAGGTCATAGATCCGCCAGGCGAGCTCCTCCAGGTCCTCCCGTGCTGCGCTGCCACCGCGCCGCAAGTTAAAGCGCACCGCCCGCACGCCCAAGCCATCCAACCGGCGGATTTCGGCATCGGGGACATCGGCAGGCAGCTGTGTCACGCCTACGAAGCTATCCAATTCCCCCAGAGCTTTGCCAGATACCCCTGGTCAAAGCCCTGAAAGGAACCGGAGACGACCGCGCCGGCGGTGATATCAAAACCCTCACCGCGCAGCTTCTCGCGCCATACGTCATAGGCCGGAACCAAAAACTCCGGCGGCGTATAGCCCTGATTTTCCTGAATGGGGTGGGAAAAATCGATGATGTGGAGGTGGGAATCAAATACTCGCTGCATGGCCACTACCCTAGCCGCGCGCGGGGACTCTCATAAGAAAACCCCAGCTAGAACTGAATCCAGCTGGGGCTCTCGGTGGAGTTTCCGGGAACTGAACCCGTCTAAGCCATGGACGTTACTGGCCGAACTGTCACTTACCTGGACACCAGGGCGGCGAGAGTTGAGCCTAGTACTGAAGTGTCCCAGATTTTGTTCCGTGTGGATAAATGGGAGAATCTGGGACATTTCACTAACGTAAAGGACGCTTAGTATCCAATTGGGTACAAGCCGTCGACTATGGCACTAGCCTAAAAGTCAACTATTCCCCCCATCCCCGTCCTAGAAGCAATCGCCGAAGCAATGGAGCCAGCACTACTCGCTAAGAAAGCTGCCTAACCTCGAGGTTGAGCTTGATTTAATCTTTCAGGGGGTTAGTCCCTCCAAGCTTCATTTCGAATCGCTTATAGTCTTCGAGTGAAGCGAAATGCCGAGAGTACAAGTCAATGTCCTTTTCCACAGTCCCATACAAGGCAGGGGTAATATCTACGATGTGACGAACCTTTACTGAGCCATGTTCGGCGTCTCCTTCGTCTTCTTGTGCATGCGCCAACGCCTGTACACGCTCCGAGGCAGCTTCGTCCGTATCTGCATAGACGATATAAAAATCTTCACGGAAATAGCTCTTTTGCGTCCCGACACGAGACAGCTCGAATACCACTATTCCTACGTAAGGTTCCATGCTTCACCTTCTCTTAGTCGAGGTCGTGCAACCTATCTCTGCTGACACAACGTGGAAGTGTTCACGTTCGTGAGTTTAACGGCCTAAACGACAGGATGTGTTGGTGAAGTTATATGTTTAGCCGGTCTGGCGTGCTGGTATTAGGATTATTTCACT
>NZ_JBEHFT010000059.1:0-5096 GCF_040225455.1 Corynebacterium sp. KPL2838
CTTCGTGCTCTCAAAGAAAACTACTCCCTACTAGTCGGTAACTGATTTCTCAGTCCAACTAATGGGGAGCAGTTCAGTCTTGGCCGGCGGGGTAATCGGTGCGGTTTGCTTCTGATGTCGACGATTTATGATGCGGGGAATAAGTCACTTCCACACTTATACTCCGCAGCCCAGATAACCTTCAACCGCAGGAAAACCGGTGGAAATTATTTATTTACATGTGCTTTTGCACGACGCGGCCGAATGCAGGAACTTCCGGGCTTAAGATCTTGGTGGCCTTGCCGCGCAGGGAATTATAGGGTTTGCGCAGTGCGGCGGAGTTCACCTTTTCTACGTGCTTATCTGCGATATTCATAATTTCATCGCTGACCTCTTCTTGCCGCGGTTCAAGGAAGGCGCCGAAATCATCCTTCCCGCTTTCCGCAAAGTCCTGCCACCGCGGATCCAGGGCATCGAGGACATCCGGCAAGATCCGTTCCAGCGCCTTGGGGACGACGTTGGCATCGGCTTTTTTGGCGGCGGCCAATCCGCCTTTAATGGCCATGCCAGAAATGCCGGATTGGGCGGAGGCGACTTTTTCAACGAGAGCCCCGCACTCGGCGATGAACTCGGTGCGGGTGGATCCATGCATCAAGGTAGAAAGGTGAGACATGGTGCCATACTTTACGCGAATTTAGTGGCCATATAGACGCGGGCGCAGTACTGCGCGAAGGTCTGGTTTCCAGCATTTAACGCTGGCACCTTTTCTAAAACCTCCGCCATGGCTTGGGCTGCCTGTTGCTCATCGCCGTGAATGGCTATGCCCTCCAGGCGCGCGGTGCTGGCAGCCGCGGCGGCCACCAAGGCGGAGTAATTGATGATGCGGAGATTAAAGCGGGCGCAAAACTCTTGAGCCACTAGGTATAGCTGTTCGGGGCTCATGCGTGGGTCTTCCGTGCCCTGCGGATTTCGGCCTCTAGATCCGCGCGGCCGGGGAGGAGTTCGCGGGCGGTGGCTTGCACGTGGGCATCGGCAAGCGTACGCGAGGCCGCCGCCACGATGGCACGCACCACCGCCTCGTGCTTGGAGGTGCCTTGAGCGGAGGCCAAGAGGGTAAGGGCGTGATCTTGTTCTGCGGTAAGCCGTAATGTCATTGCCATGCCCCAGTGATACCACAGTGATACCACCGGTGCGGCAAATAAGGCCGATAAAGCCCGGAGAAGGTAGAATTTGGCCTTATGAGTGACAATAACGACGATCTTTTTGATCGGATTTTTCCCATTGACATTAATGAGGAGATGGAGTCGAGCTATATCGACTACGCCATGTCCGTCATTGTGGGCCGCGCGCTGCCTGAGGTGCGCGATGGCCTAAAGCCGGTACACCGCCGCATTCTTTACGCCATGTTCGATTCGGGCTACCGCCCCGAGCGCGGCTACGTGAAATCCGCGCGCCCGGTCTCTGACACCATGGGTCAATTCCACCCACACGGTGACTCGGCCATCTATGACACCTTGGTGCGCTTGGCGCAGTCCTGGAATATGCGCTACCCGCTTGTCGATGGCCAGGGTAACTTCGGTTCCCGCGGTAACGACGGCCCCGCCGCAATGCGTTATACCGAGTGCAAGCTCACCCCGTTGGCCATGGAAATGGTCCGCGATATCCGCGAAAATACCGTGGACTTCTCGCCCAACTACGATGGCAAGACCAGCGAGCCGGACGTCCTGCCGTCCCGCGTGCCTAACCTTTTGATGAATGGTTCCGGCGGAATTGCCGTGGGCATGGCCACCAATATCCCGCCGCATAACCTCAATGAGTTGGCCTCGGCCATCTACTGGCTGCTGGAGAACCCAGACGCAGACGAGGATGCGGCGCTCGCGGCCTGCATGGAACGCGTGAAGGGCCCGGATTTCCCCACCGCCGGCCTCATCGTGGGCGATCAGGGCATCAAGGATGCATATACCACCGGCCGCGGTTCCATCCGCATGCGCGGTGTGACCTCCATCGAGGAATCCGGTTCCCGGCAGACCATCGTGATTACGGAGCTGCCGTTCCAGGTCAACCCCGATAACCTCATCTCCAATATCGCGGAGTCCGTAGCCAACGGCAAGATCGCCGGTATTTCCAAGATCGAAGATGAGTCCTCTGACCGCGTGGGCATGCGCATTGTTGTGACCCTGAAGCGCGATGCTGTCGCCCGCGTGGTGCTCAATAACCTGTACAAGCACTCCCAGCTGCAGACCTCCTTCGGCGCTAATATGCTTTCCATCGTCGATGGCGTGCCGCGCACCCTGCGCCTGGATCAGATGCTGAGCAATTATGTTGCGCACCAGATTGAGGTCATCGTTCGCCGCACCCAGTACCGCCTGGATGAAGCCGAAAAGCGCGCGCACATCTTGCGCGGCTTGGTCAAGGCGCTGGATATGTTGGATGAGGTCATCGCCCTGATCCGCCGTTCGCCCACCGTTGATGAGGCGCGCGAGGGCTTGAAGGAGCTTCTCGATGTCGACGATATCCAGGCCGATGCCATCCTGGCGATGCAGCTGCGCCGCCTGGCCGCCCTGGAGCGCCAAAAGATCGTCGATGAATTGGCAGAAATCGAAGAAGAGATCGCAGACCTCAAGCACATCCTTGCCCACGAGGAGCGCCAGCGCCAGATCGTCCACGATGAGCTGGAGGCGATCGTCGAAAAGTACGGCGACGAGCGCCGCACCGAGATCCTGCCTGCCTCCGGCGAGGTCACCGATGAAGACCTCATTGCCCGCGAAAACGTCGTGGTTACCATTACCGCCACCGGTTATGCCAAGCGCACCAAGGTCGATACCTATAAGTCACAAAAGCGTGGCGGCAAGGGCGTGCGCGGTGCGGAGCTCAAGCAAGATGACATTGTGAAGAACTTCTTCGTCTGCTCCACGCACGACTGGATCCTGTTCTTTACCAACTTTGGCCGCGTCTACCGCTTGAAGGCCTACGAGCTACCGGAGAGCGGCCGCGCTGCCCGCGGCCAGCACGTGGCCAACCTGCTGGAATTCCAGCCGGAGGAAAAGATCGCCCAGGTCATTCAGATCCAGTCCTACGAGGATGCGCCATACCTGGTTCTGGCCACCCAGCAGGGCCGCGTGAAGAAGTCGCGCCTGACCGATTACGAGTCCGCTCGTTCCGCAGGGCTTATCGCCATCAACCTCAATGAGGGCGATGCGCTCATCGGTGCCCAGCTCGTTTCTGAGGGCGATGACATCCTGCTGACCTCTGAGCAGGGCCAGGCAATCCGCTTTACTGCCGATGACGACCAGCTACGCCCCATGGGACGTGCTACTGCCGGTGTGAAGGGCATGCGCTTCCGCGGCGATGACCAGCTGCTGGCGATGTCCGTCGTTCACGATGGCGAGTTCCTGCTCGTTGCTACCTCCGGTGGCTACGGTAAGCGCACCGCCATTGAGGAATACACCCCGCAGGGCCGCGGTGGCTTGGGCGTGATGACCTTCAAGTACACCCCGAAGCGCGGCAAGCTCATTGGCGCCATTTCCATTGACAAAGACGATGAAATCTTCGCCATTACCTCCGCCGGTGGGGTCATTCGCACCGAAGTAAACCAGATTCGTCCTTCCTCGCGCGCCACGATGGGCGTGCGCTTGGTTGACCTTGCCGATGATGTCGAATTGCTTGCCATCGACCGCAATGTTGAAGAAGATGGTGAGGAAGACGCGCAGGCTGTGGCCAAGGGCGAAAAGACCGTCGATGAGGTCCAGCAAGAGCACCACAAGGTAAGCGATGCCTCCAAGGACGAGGAGTAGGACATGGAACGACGAGACGTAACCATCCACCACATTTCGCCCACCTCGGCGTTTCGCGTTGGTCTGGCCCTGTCACTCGTCGGACTCATCGCGTGGTTGCTGGCCGTGTGCCTGTTGTACATCGGTTTGCACCAGGTGGGCATATGGGAGTCAGTCAATAGCCTCGTTGGTGGCGTCGGCGGCGGCTTTGAGGTCACCTTTGGCGTGGTGATCGCAGCCAGCGCGCTGATTGGCGTTATTTTCGCCGTCCTGTTCACCTTGCTCGCACCGCTGATGGCCGTCATCTATAACGCCATCGTGGATGTCTTCGGCGGGCTAAAGGTCAGCTTGGATGACATCTAGACCACTGTGAGTGAGAGACTATGCCGGCAGCTACGGTTGCCGGCATTTTCTGGTTTTAAGCGCGAAGTAGGGTACTCATTAGGCCAACGAAGAGCGCCTTTAAAAACCTCTTTGAGCTGCCGATTTGTGTTCTTTCCGGGGTAGTATGTAAAGTTACATCTCGTTCCGCTAAAGGGCCTATAGCTCAGTCGGTTAGAGCGCATCGCTGATAACGATGAGGTCGCTGGTTCGATTCCAGCTAGGCCCACCACGGAACAATGGGGCATTAGCTCAATTGGTAGAGCATCTGCTTTGCAAGCAGAAGGTCAGGAGTTCGATTCTCCTATGCTCCACAGCATCAGTCCGGCTTCCTTAAGGGAGTCGGACTTTTTGCTTCTTGCACCCTCTCGAAGCTCTCCACGCCTATCAAACTGGTTTTGGGGGTGTTTGTCCGATAGCAGGCATCAACGCGCTTGATATTGTTGAAACAGCAAAGGCAATCCCCGAATACGACCACAACACCTGCTATCAGATTAGGATTGCATCTAACATGGGAGATCGTCCGCATCCAGTTGGGGCACATGAATGCAGAAACTAAAACCTAAGAAATATCACCCAAGACTTACCTGGATCATATTTCTTGTATTAGCGATACTTTTGGGTCTATTTTTCGGGTTGGTCCTGGATTTAGGCACCGGTCCTAGAACAGTGATAGGATTAATCTTGTTCTGTCTTTGGTTCTGGATAGATTGGACTATGAGAAAGAAGTTTTCGAGTGATGAGGACTAAACTTCCTCTTTAAAGCCAATATGGGGCACTCCAACTAAAATGGAGTGCCCCATATGTCGTTTCTTTGCCTCTTTCTTCCATTTTGGGTGGGCGAAAACAGCAGGTGAAACCTGAAGTGTCCCACTTGTGGAAGATCGGGGTTAAACGACAAAACGTGTTGTTTTTCGGCGTGTCGAGTTAAACGACATTTTGTGTTGGTGGGGGTAGGGGTTT
>NZ_JBEHFT010000060.1:0-4798 GCF_040225455.1 Corynebacterium sp. KPL2838
GGTGGTGCATGCGCTATAACACGCGCCGGCGGCACTCCTGGTGCAATCTCGTAGCGCCTGATGTCTTTGAAACCAAGTCTTCGGCTATACTGACCACAGCAGCATAGCTAGCCCCCGATATGTCCACTTTTCGGGGGTCGGGCCCACTTTACCACACGTCGCCGATGTACCACCACTAGGCGTAAGCCTGGCCACCGAGTCATGCCGGATTTGCTAGGCCGCAAATTCGCAGCTAACGAGCCGAACCGCGTTTATGTCGGCGATATTACCTACTTGCCATGTAAAGGAGGAAAAACATGTATGTGGCCACTGTCATTGACACTTCATTCACGCAAACGTGCAGTTCATGCACTCGCAGACCACATGCGTGTCTTACTGGTCGTCGATGCTCTATCCCACGCGCATGGTGTGCGTGGCAGTCGTGACGGGGCTATATTCCATTCCGATCACGGCAGCGTGTACACCTCACAGGCCTTTAGGAACTATTGCTCGTCGTTGGGGGTGCGCCAGTCTATGGGGGCGGTAGGAACGAGTGCTGATAACGCTCTGGCAGAATCGTTTAACGCTACTTTAAAGCGGGAAGTGCTGCGTGATAGGAAAGTCTTTGACAATCCGATCGCCTGCCGCCGGGAAGTCTTTAGGTGGTGCATGCGCTACAACACGCGCCGGCGGCACTGCGGGTGCAATCTTGTAGCGCCTGATGTCTTTGAAGCCGAGACTTCAGCTACACTGACCAAAGCAGCATAGCTAACCCCCGATGTGTCCACTTTCCGGGGGTCGGGCCCAACGCGCTCGTCGAGACTATCCAACAGCTACCAGCACACCTGCGTGGTTCGCTGACGTGGGATCAAGGAAGTGAAATGGCCGGCCATAAATCATTTACCATTGCCACCGAATATCCGGTGTACTTCTGTGATCCAGGATCACCCTGGCAGCGAGGAAGTAACGAAAAAACCAACGGACTTCTGCGCCAGTATTTCCCCAAAGGCACTGACCTATCCGTCCACACCAAAGAAGACCTCGAGTTCGTTGCCATGCAACTCAACGACAGACCACGCGCAACCCTAGGCTTCGCCAAACCAGCCGAAAAAATGGCCGAACTGCTAAGCTATGCCACCGAAATCTAAAATCGTGTTCCCACGACCACTAGAATCCGCCTTGCTTTGGCAACGCTCGACGGTAAACGAGATCATCTCGCTTGCTACCAGTTGGTCCGCCAATAAGAAAACCGTCCGGTGCGCTACGTGCACATCGGACGGTTCCGCTGGGTTCCCAAAAAAGAACCAATTATTGAGTGCTCTGTATAGTCACAAAGCCTATACAGAAGCGGGATGACCTATTTAGCGGTCGACGTCAAGGACTAGGCCGTTCTTGTCGATGTCGACGTCAACGCCACCAACTTCGACCTCCCAGTAACCGTCGTTGTCCCACTTGACCTTGCCTTCGCCATTGTGGGCACGCTGCAGAACCTGGGTCACTTCATCCTTAGTCAGGTGCTCTTCGGTCAGGTCACGCTCTGCCTCACCGGAGTAACCGGTGATTTCGGTTGGCAGGTCGTTGGTAGCTGTGTTGCCACCAGCCTGGCCACCCTGACCAGCGTTGCCGCCGTTCGCGTTAGCGTCAGCACCAGAGGTGACGGTGACGGTTTCTTTGCCACCATTCTGGTTGCTCTGGTTGCCCTGATCAGTCGATGCAACGGTCTCGGTGACGGTCGCTGGGGCGGAGCTGCCGTTATCGCTGCAGGCTACGAGAGTCAGGCCCAGAGCGGCAGTTGCAGCTGCGATGGAAACGCGGCGGTAATTCTTCATTTTCATGTCTTCAACCCTTCTTGTGAGTCTTGTGAGTTTTCCCAACGTTTGCTGGGGAGGCGGTGTCTAGCCTCTGAGAACTCCAGCTCGACACGATTAGTGAGTATACCTATAGGGACATATCAATCAACTATCGCAATCCTGAAATGTGAGGCATATATCACAGTAGCGCACAGCGTGATCGTGGTTATGCTTGCCTTAAAACACTTAGCCGCCCCTTCAGGACCGGCAATCTCCACCAAATGGGCCGTGAGCGTGACAAGTGGCTTTGTGAGAGGTCGCGATTATAGATATTTGTCAAAACCGTCGGAGCAGACCACGGCCATTTGGTTGATGGCCTATTTCCAGCCCTGCCCTTTTATTTCTTGGCGTAGCGCATACCTTCTATGACGTCATCATTGTCAAAGATGACGGGTTGGCCGTACTCCAGATCAGGACCGTCATCGTATTTATGCATCAGGTAATCATCAAGCTGCTGCATATCCTTCACCGTCACCGCTTGATATGGCATATCGAAGGCAAGCTTCTCCAAGAATAGGTAGCCATCCTCATATGGCACGGCAACGCCGGTATGCCCGATGAAAAGTGTGGCCGGTTCCGTCAAAGTATCGTGCGAGAATACCGAGACCACTCGGGCGTCCGTATCCGCGAACTCGATGCCACGGTCCTTAAAATAAGCCTTGATATCGGCGATGTGCTGTCCTGGATCTTGTTCCATGGTGGTTTCCACATTCCCATAGAATGCCTCAAACTTGGCGCGCTCGGCTTCATCAAAGATTTGGTCCGGCGCATTATCTAGGGACTGTTGATCTAAGAACAGCAAGGAGTCATTGGGGTTGTCCTGGTCATCAACGGAAAAGAGCGAATCCGCCAAGGTGAAGGTATTGATGCGGCAATTGGTACCCACATAATCCGCGTGATGATCATTCCACGCCTTTAAAATGGCCTCCACGTCGTATTCTGGGTCTTGCGTCCCGTAATCCACGAAGCCTTCGGCCACCATGCTCTCCGTCGGTACGGCAGTGTTGTATTCGTCTACCAATTCAAAAAAGCCGTCGATGCTTTCTTGTGGCACTCCGGCATCGGCAAGCGCGGTGCGGGCTACTTCTTGCGATTGTTTATCGACGAGATTGCTCATCGTCATCCCAGCCAGAAGCTGCGACGCATCACCTTCTGCGGTCGGAATTTCCGTGCGCTGAGCGCTCGCCGCCTTTGACTGCGCGGCAGCACTGGAGGACGACGCAGATTCAGAACCACTCGGAGCCTGATTCGTGTCACCACTATCGGGATTCGAGCAGGCTGCTAACAATAAACATGCTGTCACGGTGGGGACAGTCAGGAAGGAAAAGCGCATCATCACATGCTAGCGAAAAGGGACCGTACACGATAGCCCCTTGAAAAGGGCAGGCTTGATTTTCAACACGCCTCGCGGCACATCGTGTTGGTCCTTCATTGAGAAAACACCTCTATCCTAAGCTTTTTATACCCTACAAAGACATAAGCCTCCTAGCAGGAGACATCCTCATCAAACATCTTCTGATCCACCTTGATGGCAACGGCGGCTCCAGCTCCCATGGCTTGAGGCATCTGGTCTGGAGAGCTGATGACATTTCCGGCGGCCCAAATGCCCTCGCATGAAGTCATCCCAGAGTCCGCTTTAACCCAACCGTTTTCTACAGCGCATCCAGCTTTCCTGAGAATCGAATCATTGGGAACAAATTCAGGCCCAGTAAAACAAGCTTCATATTCTCTCTTTTCCTGCCCTACGTCAAGAACTACGCCACCATCAAATCGTTCAGATTCTGTAATCCCTTGCACTAAATTAAGTTCGATCGTGATTCCTAGCGATTTCATACGCCGCTGTTCCTCTTGCGGAAGCTCCAATCCATTTGGATAGAAAGTCACTCGATCCGTCCACTTAGTAAGCAACTTTGCTATGCGGAAAGTAAAGGGAGGGTTCTTTCCAACAATGACGGCTAGTTTCTTATTTTTGACCTCATAGCCATGACAGTAAGGGCAGTGAAAAACTCGTGAGCCCCACAGCCGCTCTAGTCCGGGAACATCTGGCAATTCGTCAGTGATACCTGTAGCAACGATTACATGACGCGAGTAGATTACCTCACCGCTTTCCAATTCGGCTTTCCACCCAGCTGAGTCATCCTCAAAAGGAGAGAGCAACTTTGCCTTTTCAGAGATAATCTCTCCTCCGAACGATTGAAATTCACGGTGGCCACTTTCCAGCATTTGAATAGGCGAAGCTGACTCAAAACCTAAAACTCCGTGGGAATGCTCGCTAAACCTATTCCGTGGCTGATGTGAGTCCACTAAGACTACAGACCGGTTCGCGCGAGCCAAAGTAATAGCCGCAGAAGTGCCCGCAAAACCGCCACCAATAATTACTACGTCCGCCCTCATAGAAATCCTTTCCCTTTTCAACTGCTTAGTCATTGATAACCGAGTTTTCCTAATCCCATCTTAAGACAAAGCGAATTAGGGAGCAGAGGCCAAATGGCTGCGGCTGCATTAATCGAGAATCCCACGAGTTAACAGATACGTTGAGGCAATACGCACCATTCGTACACATAGGCGATTTCTCTTACTCGCCACCATACTTATGTCCAGACCGGTTGATTTAATAAAAGCCGTTGCTGCTTCACACCCTAGCCCGATGCCGGGGTGCGTACCGGCAACAATCACTCGTTACTCCCCTTCCGAAAGACCCTAACGTTGGACAACTCTCCATATCAGACCCCCTATCCCGCACAACCGGCCCCAGTCCCCACAACAAAGCCGAAAAAGCCGCTTTTTAGGCGGTGGCGGTTCTGGCTATTACTCGTCGGGGTCACCTTCGTGGTGTTCGTGATCTTTATTTTTGCTGTACTAAAGGTAAGCGAAGCCCAAGATACTGAGGCTGGGGCCTGACCCCCGGAAAGTGGACACGTCGGGGGTTAGCTATGCTGCTTTGGTCAGTGTAGCTGATGTGAGTGCTT
>NZ_JBEHFT010000061.1:0-4641 GCF_040225455.1 Corynebacterium sp. KPL2838
TTGTGTGTGGGAACCTAACCCGCATGAGGAGATGAACCAGAATGACTACTATGGCGAGACGAGATCCGGCCGATAAGAGAGTGTCCGATTCTTTGTGTGCGGGGGCTTGGTTTACAAGTAATCCGCGAATCGATCCGGGTAAGCCACAGCTAGTTGGTTGATGGCTTGTTTCCACCCGGTGGCTTTCGCTCCTTCAATATAGCCGTTGCACTCAATGTTGCGCTTGGCTTTCTTCGCCCGCTGGGCAGCACGCTTGTCTTCGATATTGCAGATCATCAGCCACAGTGTCTTTAGCGCTGCGGTATCGTTCGGGAATTGGCCCCGGTTACGAGTAGCTTTACGCAGTTGGGCGTTGAGCGATTCGATCGAGTTGGTGGTGTAAAGCACCCGCCGTGCCGCCGGTGGGAACTGCAGAAACGGCACGAACCGATCCCACGCGTCGCGCCAGACTTTGACCGACTGCGGATATTTCTGACCTAGTTCACTGGCCTCGAAAGCATCCAGGTTGGCGCGTGCGGTGTCTCCTCGTTAGTGGCGGTGTAGACCTCACGCAGCGCGCGGGAGACAGATTTGCGGTCCTGATAAGACACCCACCGGTTCGCAGCCCGAATCAGGTGCACAATACAAGTCTGCACCATGGAATTCGGCCAGGTTGCCTCCACGGCTTCTGGCAGGCCTTTTAAGCCCGTCGCAGCACACGATGAACACGTCCTGGACCCCGCGGTTGGCCAGATCTGCGCACACCGATGCCCACAATGCAGCTCCTTCATTATCCGCGATCCACAATCCCAGGATGTGCTTGATGCCGTCCATGTCGACACCAACCGCCATGTAGCAAGCCTTATTGACCACGCGGTGCCCGTCGCGGATCTTGACGCGGAGCGCGTCGAGGAAGATCACCGGGTAAAACTCGTCGAGCTGGCGGTTTTGCCAGATCATGACCTCTTCCAAGACCGCGTCGGTAATGGTGCTGATCGTATCCGGGCTCATATCCACACCGAGGGTGGTCGCGAGATGATGGCAAATATCGCGCACTGTCATCCCGCCGGCGTACAGCGAGATAATCATGTCGTCGAGCTCTGTGAGCCGACGTGTGCCCTTGGGCATCATCCGGGGAGTAAACGTGCCGGCGCGATCCCTGGGCACGGTCACTTCCACCGCGCCGTAGCCAGAGTTGACGGTTGTGGTGTACGACCCGTTGCGGTGATTGCTTCCTTGGGCGGGGCCAACCTGGGCTTTCGTCTTGCGGTCGCAGTGGCTATAGCCCAAATGCGCATCCATCTCTGCCTGGAGACCAGCGTTAATCGAAGCCTGCAACAGGCCTTTGACCAGCTCGCTGGCGTCATCGGTGGACGTCGACAGCTCGCCGATCAAGCTGGCGAGCTTAAGGATTTTCCATCAGCTTCTCACTGATGTCGTTGACCCTCGCCGGGTCATGGTTTTTCTTCGGTGACACAGTAGTCATTATCTGTGAAACTCCTTCTAGATCAGAGCCTCACACACAAACTTCCTGACACTCTCGGGTCGGCGGCAGGTGGTGCTACCTCTATCGGGCGATCACCGCCGGTGGCCAGACCCTGGACTTTTACCTCTCTTCGAATCGGAACGTGGCCGCAGCGAAGTGTTTCCTGGCCAAGGCCGTCAGATCCAATGCGTCAGCCGGGTATCCCAGAGTGATCAACACCGATAAATCACCCTCCCTAGCCAGGGCAATCGCCGAGTTGAAGTCAGAGGGAATCTGCCCGCCAACAGTGGAACACCGGCAGGTGAAATACCTCAACAACACCCTGGAAGGCGACCATGGTCGGCTGAAGCGGATCCTCGGGCCAAAAGGCGCGTTTAAGAACCGGACATCTGCATATCGGACGTTGAAAGGGATGGAGGCGATGCACTCATTGCGGAAAGGGCAAGGTACGATGTTTGCCTACGGGCAACCGAACCCGGACGCGGTGATCGTCAACCAGGTCTTCGAGACGGCCTAACAACGCCCACACGCAGCGGCCATCAGGGAATGAGAAACTGAGTCTTCGCTGCTCTCCGCCCAACTTTGCAACAGTACCGCTAAAACAATCGGGAAGCCTACACCTTCACCTCGGATATGATCGCCGAGAACTTTTCGACAAAATGGACTACTGCGGTAGAGCGAAGAAACTTTCGCAACGACATCAAGAAGGCCATTCATGACATTCTGTGTGTGGCCTAACGCTGGAATTACCTCCAATACTGACCGGTGTCACGTTGATCAAGACAGTCACCTCAGTCCGACAGCGGCCGTCTCGTCCAGAACTCGACTAGACAGAACACAGAAGACTAGCGCCCTCCGGCGCGCTTTCTTTTTACCTGAAAGCACTTTGCGCTGATCTGCCATCATCTTGCTAGTTATACACAGGGGTTTACCTATTTTCCCAGGTGGCTTATAACTATATCCCTGTCGATCTATATCCCCAGCCGATCAACCAACAGAACCGTCATATTGTGGGTTATGGTTTATACTCCCGCCTCGCCTTGCGGCTCGTTGGGCTGCCGCCCAAATCAAAGATTTGGTTGCCACCAACCAGCCCTTGTTACGGGTGCGTTGTGAAAGAATCAACAACTAAGACTTACCTACCCACCTTAGAAAGCCATGACCACACCACAATCCCTGATCACTCGCCTGGCGTTCCCAGACGCCACTGAGCGCACTGAAGCTGACATTCAGTCCGACATCAAGACCCTGCTGACTACCGCCGACTTCGACCTGGATACCCCACGGTTGGAAGAGCAGATCGGTGATGGTTCTCACCGACGAATCGACATCGCCACCGGAGCCACTGTCATCGAAGTAAAAAAGCGGCTCACCAACGAGAGCGCCGACGCGGACTACATCAACCAACTCGCTGGCTACGTCACTACCCGCATGAGCCAAGATGGTTCCCGCTACAACGGAATCCTCACCGACGGGAAAACCTGGTGGCTGTTCGAGCAGTCCCCGCCGATGGCTCCTTCGTCCGGCGCAGCACCTTCGAGCTTGCCCCTGGAGCTACCGGGTTCGGGCTTATTGAATGGCTCAAAGCCGTGTTGGCTACTCGGAGCAATTCGCGAATATCATTTTGATTGAACCTATCACAGGCGAGAACTCTCATTTATGAAACATCGGGAATCCCGCAATTCTCATTCCACCAGCGAGAGTATTCCACATGCTGTAGGATGCGGCTCATCTGAGAAGCGGGATGTCAGGATGGCGTGTATCCTAGATTTGTTCCGCCTATCGATACAGAAAGGTTCTATCATGAATCGAGTCGCACTTCTGACAGTTGTGTCTCTAATCACTGCAGGTATTGCCCCCGCAGCTTCTGCCGAAACGGTTGAACAAGCAGAGAAAACTCCTGTTTGGTCTGAAGAGCAATTTGATAGGTCTCTTAAGGAGATCACTCCTGAAGAGAAGAAGCAGCTTGAGCTAATTAGTAACGTCGGTGAACATATTGATTACGACGATGAGGGTAACCTCAAGTCCGATCTCAACGATGATCAGCTTCGCAGTGATTATGGTTTCGAAGACAAAGATGTCAGTTTTTTCCACTCAGTGCTTGCTGAGGATGAAAGCATTGTTCAGCACAAGGAAAACGAGCCAAAAATTGTCACTACATATGATCACAAGCTCGGCCACATATCAAATAGCGATTTGACGGTTGGGACGGCTGCAACTCTTACCGCAGCGGCAATGGAAGGGCCAGCTGCTCTTGAGGCGGCATTCTTTGCTTGGGGTGCTGTAGCAGGCGGGCCGATCGGAGCTGCTATTTCTGGCGCTGCCGGCCTTCTTGGGGCAACTTACTTTGTCGATCTCGCTACTAAAATCACAGGGGCGGTCGCGGTATTACCTGGTACTCTAAGTGGGGATTTCCGCCAATTACCGCAGAGATTGAGGATGACTAATGCGGACGGATAAAGATCCAAAGTTTATTCGCTTTCCAGAATCTCTGTGGGCTTTTGTCACTATATTCCCCTCGGATATTATTGAGAAACATGGAGTTGAGCACTTTTTCAATTCTGGATATTTGTGGCTCTATTCAATATTGGGAGTAATCCTTTTTGGTATTTCCATGATCATGGGTGAAAAAGCGGTATCTCCTTGGATGCATCGTGTGCGTTCCATTTTCCTCTTTGCTGCAACGATAGCTATTACAGCTTTCTTCCCTAGCTTGGTTGGGCGAATAGTCGTGGCGTTCCTAGCCATCTGCTACTTTTTCTGGCCCAATAACCATATAGTCTTTCGTCGAGCAGCGGCATGATCGGTGTTTTAAGTGGAGCTAGCAGTTTATTAATCACTTGATAAAAAGTGATAGGATCTTGCTAAACTATCTTCCAAAACTTGGCCACAGTACTCATGCGGGTACTGTGGCCAAATTGGTGCATCTATCAAAAAGGGTACATAAGGGTTAAGCAGCTCTTAACTATGGAGTTGTGACGCCTTGAGAGTGTCAGGGAGATTTGGATTCAGAATCCCGCCACAAGGAGTTATTGAAATCCGCCCTTGATGCCCTTTTCTCGTTTCCGACCTAACCTAAACGGAACACGCCTAGGGGGATGAAGCGTCCTGGGTTTAGTTCCGCTTCTTTTACGGCCCTGTGTTGATGGGCTGGGTGAGATAGTACTCGGTTTCTA
>NZ_JBEHFT010000062.1:0-4428 GCF_040225455.1 Corynebacterium sp. KPL2838
GCATGGTGGTAGATTACCTTTCTTCCCAGCCCGACTAGGCTGGATATCAGGTGTCCACCAAAAGGGGGTCAGGTCCTCATAACCGAGGCTTGGGGCCTGGTCGTGAGGCGAAAAAGCTGACGCGGCCTTCAGGAGTTCATTGGTGTCGCGTAGCTGGTGATTTTCACGGCGTAGCCTCGCGTTTTCGGCGGCCAAATCTTCAGGTACAGGTTCTGGGGTGTTTCCTGCACGGCGGGCAGGCTTTAAGTCCATTGACGAGCTGTGTGCCATGAAACCCCCAGTTTTGGGGCTACTGCCTGGCACGCGGGGTGCATCGACATATTTTCCGCCACGATGCGGTCTTCCACAAGACGGATCACACGGTCCTTCGCATCCTGGTCAAAATTTCTCGGCATGTTCCAGATTTTCCCATCTACTCAAACGGAACAAAACCTGGGACACTTCACCCACCGGCCAGACCCGTACACACCCTAAACGCCTTGGTCGCCCGTGGGTTGGAGAGTTGTGGGGCGGGGGTTGCCCCTGGGGGGTATGAGTAAACCCCCGAGGTGTGTTCTCGGGGGTGTTTTGGCTTGTGTTTTAGAAGCCGAGGATGTTGCGGTTGAACTCGTTGAGTGCGTCTGGGATGAGGTATGGCAGCTTGCGGAAGAAAAGGCTTGCCTGCTCGAGGGTGTCCCAGCCGTTGGAGATGGCTGCGTGTGCTGCTTCTTGCGCGTTGGTTACGAGGTCTGCAATCATTTGTTTTCCTTTCGTTTGGGGAAATGGTTGCGTACTGGTTTTGTACGTGAATTTTACCGTAGTTGGTGTGTGGGGGTGGTGCAATTTTAGTGGGGGTGGTTGTGGAGTTTGGTTAGTTGGTTGATTTGGATTTTGCCCATGATGTTGCGTGGGAGTTTGTCGATGAAGTGGACATCTCGGGGGATGGAGTGGTCGGCGAGGTTTTGGGCGACGTGTTGTTGGATTTGTTTTGGGGTGAGGGTGTGGGGTTTGTGTGTGACGACGTAGGCGGCGATTCTTTGGAATGTGTCTTTGTCTTCGACTCCGATGCATGCTGCTTCGGCGATTTCGGGCATTGATTCGATGGTTGCTGTTACTGATTCTGGGTGGACGTTTTCTCCGCCGACGATGATCATTGAGTCTGAGCGGCCGAGGACGTGGAGTTGGTTGTTGTTATCGATGTATCCGGTGTCGCCCATTTGTAGCATTCCGTCTTGGGTGTATGGGGGTTTCTTGTTTGGGTTGGTGTAGCCGGTGAGCATCATGGGGCTTTTGATGGTGATTTGGCCGGTTTTTCCTTGCGGTAGGGGGTTTCCTTGTGGGTCGCGAATGGTGACTTGGACGCCTGTTACTGGTGTTCCTACTGTGGTGGGGTCGTTGGCGAGTTGTTGGGGGTTAGCGCAGGCGATGAGGTCGGCTTCGGTGGAGCCGTAGATGGTGGTGAGGATGGGGCGTCCGAAGTGTTGGTTTACGTCGTGGACGAGTTGTGGGGTGACTTTGTTTCCGCCGGAGCCTATCCATTTTAGGCTGCTCATGTCGTATTTTTTGTCGAGCATGTTTTTGTAGAAGATTGGGGAGGTTACGGCGCCGTCGCATTTGTATTTTTGGATGATTTGCATGCCTTTGTCGGGGTCGAAGTGCCGGGACATGATCATTGTGCAGGTTCCTGCGATGGCGATGTTGAGGGCTCCGATGCCCCAGGTGTGGAAGAGGGTGCAGGGGATGTAGACGGTTTGGTTGGCGTGCCAGTCGAGGTTGTCGAGGATGGCGCCGAGGGTTACTGGGAAGGTGGGTTCTTTGCGTTGGATTCCTTTGGGGGTTCCTGTTGTGCCGGAGGAGTAGAGGATGTAGGGGGTTTGTTTGGGGATGAGGGGGAGTTTGATTTTTTGGGTGGTTTGGGTGATGTGGTTGAGGGTGATGTGGTTTGGGTTTGGGGTTGTTGTGGTGTCGTTGATGATGATTTTATCGGTGTTGTGGGGGATTTTGGGGAGGAATTCGGGGTCGGTGATGATGAGTTTGATGTTGTTTTGTTGGATGAGGTTTTTGATTTGTTCTGGGGAGCCTTGGATGTTGAGCATGTTGGCTATTGCGCCGTTGTAGGAGCGGGCGAGGATTGCTGTGGCGGCTCCGGAGGAGTTGCGGGCTAGGATTCCGTAGTTGAGTTGGTGGGGTTTGAGGTTGTGTTGCTGTGCGTAGTTTGTGAGCCATTGGGCGAGGCTGCGTGCGTTGTGGCGGAGTTGTGCGTAGGTGAGTTGTGTGTCGTCGTCAATGATTGCTGTGGTATTTGGGGCTATTTGGTAGGCGGTTTCGAGGTTGCTTGCGGGGGAGAAGCGGTAGCGGGCGATGTTGCGGAGGCCTAGTAGTTTTGCTTTTGCTGGTGCGTTGTGGGTTAGGAATCCGCGTTGTTTGGTCATTTTGAGCATGTGCTGCATGCCTTGGATGGTTTCTTTGGTGGTGTTGAGTTTATTGGTGGTGTTCATTTGTTCTCCTTCTGTGTTTGGGTTAGTGGATGTTGCGTGCGATTTCTTGGGCCATGTGTTTTTGGCCTAGTGAGGTGGGGTGGGCGATGAGGTTTTGTTCGGGTAGGCCGTAGTAGTTGGAGTTTCGTTGGTGTGGGGGTTTGCACCATCCTTCGGGGTCGTTTGGTGGGGTGATGTAGTTAGTGTGTGTTTCTTGTGCTGCTTGTCGGATGGTGTTGTTGACTTCGGTGAGGAAGTTGTTGATGTATTTGCGGTCGTTGAGGGAGAGGTAGCCGCTTTCGGGGCAGCGGTGTTCTGGGGTGGCTGCTGTGTAGTATCCGGTGAAGAAGATTTGGGCTTGGGGTGCGCGTTTTTTGGTGTCGTTGGCTATGTCGGTGAGGCGTTGTTTTAGGTTTCGGCCGGTGATGTCGGGGTTGTGGATGCTGGCGTCGGTGATGGGTTTTGCGATGGGGGCGCAGTCGGGGAGCCCTGGGATTTGGATGTGTGGTGTGCAGGTTGCGAAGAGGGCGGCTAGTCCTGCGTCGTTTCCTCCGAGTGTGATGGTGACTAGTTTGGTGTCGGGTGTGAGGTGTTGTTTTTGTGGGGCTGGGGCGGTGAAGGGGAGTGCGTGGTGTTGGGGGTTGTCGTATTGGTAGGTGAATGCCCAGGCGCAGGAGGCGTCGTCGAGTTGTAGGTTGAGTTGTTTGGCTAGTTGGTGTGGGTAGTTGTCTTGGTCTTTGACGCAGGCTGGGGTGCTGCCAGGGACAGGTTGTGTGATGGTTCCGGTTGAGGCGTAGGAGTCGCCGAGTGCTACGTATTTGTCTCCTGGTTGGAGGGCTTGTGCGGTGGGGGCTAGGAGTGTGGTTGTTAGTGCTGCGGTGGCGAGTGCTGTGTTGATTTTTGTGGTTTTCATGGGTGTTTTCCTTGTTAGACGGGAAATTCCCGTGCATTTTGGGGTTGCACGGGAATCTTTGTTGTTTGGGTCACTTAGCGAGGTTGTGTCCGATGAATTGGCCGTAGGCGTGGGTGCCGTGGGCATTGAGGTGGAGAGGAAGATTGCCTGGTGCTGGTGGCATGATGTCGATGAGGTTTACCCACCAGCGGTCTGGGGAGCAGGCGTCGTGTCCTTCGGACATTGGCCATGCGTCGAGGAAGGTGGCGTTGTTTTGTTGTGCTACTTCGCGGAGGGCGTTCTGTAGGCGCTGCTCGGTACCTGCAGTGTTGCCGGCCGGAATGGGGAGGGGGTTGGATGAGCCGAGTCCGCTGTTGTAGCAGGACATGTTGTTGAAAGAGACGTGGGGGTAGCCGACTACCATGACTTTGGCGTTGGGTGCGTGGTGGTGGGCGATGTTGATGGCATTGCGGAGGCCGTTGCGGATTGCGCGGTCTGATGCTTGGACGTCGGGGCCGTAGGGATAGGTGTCATTGGCTCCTGCGACGATGACTACGTTTTTGGTTTGTGGGTTGAGGTCACCGTGTTGAGCTGCGGTGCGCAGGGCGTTGTCGATATGTACACCGCCGGTGGAAAAGGAAGCGCCTGCGCATTGGTACTGGTCGACGTGTGCGCCGACGGATGCGTTGGCGATTTCGTCGGCGATGGCCCCGTCTCTAACACAGCCGACGCCGGTGTTTGCTTTGATGTTTGCTTTATTCTTCCAGTAGTCAGGCACGGTTGGGTTGGCTACTACGCTGTCACCGGTGAGGACGGTGTTGCCTGGTGTTGCGGCGAGGGCGGAGGTGTGTCCTGCGATGAGAGCTGCGGTTGCGGCTGCTACTGCTGCGAGTTTAGTGGGGGATTTCATTCTTGTTTCCTCTTATATTGTTGTTTCTCCTTGAGGTTTCTAAGTTTAGGTTAATGGATTTTTAGCTGAATGTCAGTTTGTGGGCTTGTAGATTGGGGCCTGACCCCCGGAAAGTGGACACGTCGGGGGTTAGCTATGCTGCTTTGGTCAGTGTAGCTGATGTGAGTGCT
>NZ_JBEHFT010000063.1:0-4199 GCF_040225455.1 Corynebacterium sp. KPL2838
GGTGGTAGATTACCTTTCTTCCCAGCCCGACTAGGCTGGATATCAGGTGTCCACCAAAAGGGGGTCAGGTCCCCCTCCTGGCTCGACAATCTCTTGCAGCGCCTAGGCAATGAGGTCGAGCCCTTCTACGGATTCCACAGCCTGGCGGCAAGCAAAAAGAAGTTCCAGCCCGAAGAGCACCCATGGTTCCTGTGCTACGACGACGAGCTGAAACTTCCTAATATCGGTCTAGCGACGATGCACGCCTACCTTCCAGACCTCAAGACCACGGATGCGGTCAAGGCCTGGATATCCAGGCATTAATCCGCAATCGCCTCCAGCGGCGGCGTCTTTGCCGCGCGTTGCGATGGCCATACCGCTGCAATGATGCCCACAACTGCGGATCCCAGCAGCATGGTTACCAACATGCCCCACGGAACCTCGGCGCCGCCAAGGCCCTGATCATTCAAGATCTCAATGAAGGACCAGCCCAAGCCGAGGCCAATGAGAATTCCCATGATCGCACCAAAGAGCGAAATCTGGACCGACTCCAGTGTGATCATCCTGCGGATTTGGCGGCGCTGCGTACCCACCGCACGCAACATGCCAATCTCCTGGCGGCGCTCAATAACACCCAAGGTCAAGGTATTGACAATACCCAGTACCGCGATGATCACGGCTAGTGCGAGAAGACCGTAGAGAATGGCCAGCATCTGGTCGATGAAGCCAGCGGCCTGACCCGCGTATTCCTTACCGGTATTGACCTGCACCACCACGAGATCCTTGACAGCATCCTCGAGGTTCTGGCGCAGCTCTTCCTTGTCATAGCCTTCTTGACCTAAGACGCCCACCATCTGCACGGAGAATTCACCGTCAGCGGCGACCTGTTCTGCCACGTCCTGCGAAACCACCATATTTTGAATGGTCTCAATGGGTTCAAAGGTACCGACCAGTTTCGCTTCCGCAGTCTTGCCCGGCTCGCTTCCGGTGACCTCGTAGGTTTCTCCTACCTTCCAGCCATTTTCTTTGGCGAAGTCTTCCGTGGCGGCAAAGCCACCTTCAATATTGGCATCGCCTTCCACCATGTTCATCGCCAGCATCGAGGTAGGGTCAGCATCCACCGTCACGGTGAACAACCCGCCGCTACCAAAGTCCAAGGAGGCCTGACCGTCCACGGCAACCGGCGCCGAGCCGACGGTAATGACCTTATCCACACCGTCTGCCTCTGCGGCACGCGCACCGGTTTCCTTCGGCGTCGGGAAGTTTCCGGAGCTCGGTCCAGACAAAATATAGTCCGACGTAATAGTTTGGTCCACCGTATCCGAGATGGAAGCCTTCATTGTCTGTCCCAGCATGCCGATGCTCGTGACCAATGCCACGCCCAAAGTCAGGGCAAAGGCCGTGGCGGCGGTGCGGCGCGGGTTACGCCGCGAGTTGGTAGCAGCCAGCTTGCCGATGGACCCGAATGGTGCACCGATAGCCCTGCCCAGCGTTGGCACCAACGGCAAAGAGAGTGCGGGCCCGGCCAGGAAGAAACCAATAATCACTCCGACGGCGCCGAGGCCAACGAGAATGGCGCGGACGTTCGTTTCGGCATCGCTAAGCACGCCCGCAAAAGCAGCAATAATCCCGCCAATCATGATGATGACACCGAAGATCGTGCGCACCTTTAACGAAGAGCCGGAGGCCGACTCCGTCGTGCGCATCGCCTCAACCGGTTCCACAGCACCCGCGCGCCGCGCAGGAGCCCACGCGGAGACCACGGTGACAATCGTGCCCAAAATAATGGGGACCACCACGGCCGCAACACTCAAGCCCAAGCCGCCGCCGATGTCCATACCGTTGGCGCCCATAATTGCCTTGATAACAGCGACTAATCCCACGCCGGCAAGAACACCGACGATGGAACCCAGTACGCCAACGATGACAGATTCCACCACAACAGAATTGGTGATCTGGCGACGCGAAGCGCCCAAAGCGCGCAGCAGAGCAAACTCCTTAATGCGCTGGGCCACGATCATGGAAAACGTATTGGCAATAATAAAGGTACCCACCAACAAGGCGATAAGACCAAAGGCAACGAGGAAGTAGTTCACAAACTTCAAGGCCTCAGTCATTGCTTCACTGGTTTGCTCTGCCAGACGCTCGCCGGACTCGGCTTTGATGTCGAACTTGTCATTGAGGTCATCGACAAGCGCATTCGCATCTACGCCATCAGCAGCAGAGACCTTCAGCTGGGAGGGATCACCAAATCGTCCTAGGTAATCAACCTCGCCCATCCGCAGCTCGATGCTATCGCCCTGCTCCACCGGCGGCTCCACGATGCCTGTGACCCTAACCTCATCCTGGCTATCCGGATGAACCACCAAAAGCTTCTGGCCAACGGAAATATCGTATTTCTCCGCAGCAGAGGAATTGATCGTTACCTCATCTATGGCTTTTGGCTCATCGCCTTCAACCAGCTCACTAGATCCACCGACGGTTTTATCCGCGGGGTAATACGGCACAAGGCTCGCAGTACCACTTTGGGTTTGGAAAGCCTCCGAATTTTCATCGGCAACAACCACGGTCTGCGAGTCAGCGACGTTGATGTTTTTAACCGCGGGATCATCAAGCAGCTGTTGGCGCAGCACTTCATCCAGCTTCTGGTCACTATCATCGTTCTCACTAACTACTGCGTCTACACCGCGGAATTGGTTATCCACCGCGGAATCAAAAGTAGCCTTCAAAGAGTTAGTGAACATGAAAGAGCCAGCAATAAAGGCGGTGCCTAAAACCACCGCCAAAATTGTCAGCCCAAGGCGCAACTTATGCGCCAAAATATTGCGCACGGACACCCTGCGCATTGCGTTTCCGCGTGCCATTTAACCCTCAATCTCTGCCATTACATTGTGAATGGCCTCCATCGTCGGATCCTGCAGTTCGTTAACGAGCTTGCCGTCAGCAAGGAAAACTACGCGATCAGCATAAGACGCCGCCTTGGCATCATGCGTCACAATGACCACAGTCTGGTCATCCTGATCCACCGCAGTGCGCAGAATATCCAGCACCTCAGCCGAAGAATTGGAGTCCAAGTTACCCGTAGGCTCATCTCCAAAAATAATCTCCGGCCGCGACACTAAAGCGCGAGCACATGCCACACGCTGCTGCTGACCACCAGACAATTCCGCCGGACGGTGCTCCAAACGCTCCGCCAGCCCCAGGCGACGCGTGACTTCTTCGAACCACTGCTTATCGACGTCCTTGCCCGCAATATCGGTCGGCAGCGTGATGTTTTCCGCAGCCGTCAAGGTGGGAACCAAGTTGAAGGATTGGAAGATGAATCCCAGGCGGTCTCGGCGCAGCGCCGTAATTTCCTTGTCATTGAGGTGGGACATATCGGTATCTCCGATAAACGCCGAGCCAGAGGTAGCAGAGTCCAACCCTGCCATCGTGTGCATCAACGTGGACTTGCCCGAACCCGAAGGGCCCATAATGGCTGTGAATTGGTTCTTTCCAAACTCAATGGAAACGTGATCAAGGGCGATAACGGCCGTGTCATCGCTTCCGTATTGCTTAAACAATTCAACGGCGCGTGCCGCGGCATCAGTCATAAAGCGTGTTCTCCTTGTAAATGGGAAATTACCTTTCTATATAGTAACCCGCCTGGTCGCAGTGTCCCATCATCCCATGGGCTGATTTGGGGGCACTGGTGTGGTGGTGTTTGAACTGCTCCCCATTAGTTGGACTGAGAAATCAGTTACCGACTAGTAGGGAGTAGTTTTCTTTGAGAGCACGAAGTTCGTTGAGCGAATATCAGCGCGAGCAGTTGGTGGAGTGTTTCGAGCAGGGCATGGGGTGTAAAGCAGCTGCCAATGCTCTCGGGGTCTCCAGACACGCCGTGCGGAGTCTCTACCGTCGGTTTGTGCTGCGTGGCAGGCTATGTCTTGTGGAGAAACCGACTAAGCAGCATTACCCCTTCGAGGTGAAGAAGGAAGTTGTCGAGCGCTACCTTGCCGGCGAGACAAGAATGGATCTTGGAGCGTGTCAAGTTGTTTGTGTGTGGGGCTAGTTTATAGGTATTTGTCGAAGCGGTCGGGAAAGGCCACGGCCATCTGGTTGATGGCTTGTTTCCAGCCAGAAACTCGGGCTCCTTCCACGAGCCTGCCGGCTGTTCTTGAGACTCGTTTGCCTTGCTTTGCTCTCTTTGCAGCTCGTTTGTCTTCAATATTGCAGATCAT
>NZ_JBEHFT010000064.1:0-3835 GCF_040225455.1 Corynebacterium sp. KPL2838
CTGATGGTACTGCAACCGGGAGGTTGTGGGAGAGTAAGTCACCGCCGACACCAAACAACAAACAAACAACAAAATAATGTTTATACGGTAGTCCCCGAAAGACCACCACCCCGAATAATTCTGGGTGGTTGGTGTTTCGGGGATTACTTGGTGTTTTACCCCCGCTTGTATTTGTGGGTTGTTCTCTGTCGAGCTGGGGGAATGCGTGGTAGGTGTCGTGGTTTTACCCCCTAGTGTCAGGTGTGGTGGGTAGGGTGAATCCGTGTTAGACGAAAACACATTCGACACTTTTAAGGGTGTAGTACACCCCGGGGGATACGACCACGATGACAACTAACACACCACCACCCACCACCAGGCACGAGCCAGTAGGCGACACCACGCCGGGGAATAGCCGTAAAGCCGGCGAGCCACTGGACTACGACACCAACACTGATCCTGATACCAACACTGATCCTGATTACGACTCTGATGGTGAGGCTGAGGGGGAGGTACCGGTAGTCTTTTACGCCACCAACACACCCGGCAATCCTATTGCCGCAGCTGGAGCACACGCCCGGAAGAACTCCTGGTTTTTCTACCAGTCACTGTTGCCAGACCTCGACGACGACGTCGATCTGACACTGACCAGCCTGGCTAAAGACCTAGGCCTAACCCACAGCACCCTGTCGGGGATTATCAGGGCACATTTCCGCATGCAAGAACTACCGCTAGTGGCAGCCACGAATTCTGAGCAGTGGATCCTGGATACACCACGCCTGAGGGTTATCGACAGGGAAATAGAACGTATAGGCGACAACCACGACCACATAGGCCTCGTGGATGCCGCCCTGGCAGACTTTCTCACCCCGACAGCACTGTGCCAGCATGTACCCACAGTGGCAGAAATCCGCCGGTTTATCCGCGACTTCATCGACACCCACAATCTGGCAGACGATGACACCGACAAGGTCGAGCCCACCCTTAACGTGTCAGTGCATAACAACCGCGCCACCATGAGCCTCATGTGTGATAAAGCTACGGCCGCTATTATCGCCCGCCACATCGATTCCCAAGCCGACAATAATCAGTGCGGTGCCGGTGAGGCGCTTATCCAACTCATCCTGGATGACACGCATACGGGCCTGATCCCCGGAAAGTAGACACGACGGGGGTTAACTATGCGACTTTAGCCAGTGTAGCTGAAGTCTCGGCTTCAAAGACATCAGGAGCTACGAGGTTGCACCAAGAGTGGCGCCTGCGGGTGTTGTAGCGCATGCACCACCGGAAGACTTCCTGTCGGCAGGTGATCGGATCCTCAAAGACTTTCCGATCACGCATCACTTCCCGCTTTAAAGTAGCGTTAAACGATTCTGCCAGGGCATTATCGGCACTCGTTCCAACCGCGCCCATGGACTGGCGCACACCTAACGACGAGCAGTAGTTCCTAAAGGCTTGTGAGGTGTACACGCTGCCGTGATCGGAATGGAAAATAGTCCCGTCAAGACTGCCGCGCACGCCGTGTGCGTGGGCTAGAGCATCGATAACTAGTGAGACCCGCATGTGGTCTGCGAGTGCATAACCTGCAAGTTTACGTGAATACGTGTCAATGACTGTGGCAAGGTACATGTTTTTGCCTCCCCTACACGGCAGGTAAGTAATGTCACCGACATACACACGATTTGGCTCGCCAGCTGTGAACTTGCGGCCTACTAGATCTGGCATGACACGGTGACCAGGCTTACGCCTGGTAGTAATGCATCGACGCCGTTTGCTAAAGCCTTTTAGTCCCATGGTTTTCATGATGCGTGCAACCTTCTTGTGATTGACCGGGGTATACGCCAGGTCTTCCTTAAGGCTTGCGGCGATGCGTTTAGCTCCGTAAAGACCATGCTCATCATCGAAGATGGTCTTGATTCTTGCACCAATAAGACCGTCAGAATATATCTTTAACCTGCGCTTTTTGCGGGTGCTCACCCATTTGTAAAACGAGGAACGATTCAGCTTTAAAACGTGGCACATCCGCATAAGCCGAGTATTCGGTTCGGTGGTCATCGACAAACTGGAAGCGGATCACCAGTGAGTCTCTTCGGCAAAATATTTCGCGGCCTTACGCAGGATATCGCGTTCTTCGCGCAGCTTAGAGACTTCCTTTTCTAGCTGGCGGATTCGTTCAGAATCAGTCGTCGCCTGGGTCTTGTCGCGCATGGCCTTCGTGCGGGCACGTTTGCCGGTGCCGTACTTTTTGACCCAAGAATGTAGCGAGGCACGGTTGATTCCGAGCTCTGCTGATGCTTTGTTCAGTGAGAGGTCCTCATTGTTCTCATAGAGGGCCACGGCATCGCGTTTGAACTGTTCGGAGTACCTGGACATGGTGGTAGATTACCAATCTTGCCAGCTCGACTGGGCTGGATATCAGGTGTCCACCAAACAGGGGTCAGGTCCGTCTATCGAGAAGGGGGTCGCTGAAAAGAAGGCGGACGGCACCGTAATTGTCCATGATCAGGACGGAAAGGTTGCTGCTACCCTTCAGAAGTCTTTCCTTGTCTCCGATGGATCTGTCAATCATGTCGACTATGACGTAAATGGTGACACCGTTGTAGCCAAGTACTCTTCGCCACTTGTCAAAGGGAAAAAGACTCCAGTAGTGAATCAGGATGTAGGAGATTGCATCTTTGGTTCCATGGGTGCAACGGGTGCGGCACTGGCCATGGGAGGAATCATCCTTAGTGGGGGAACAGGGCTAGCCGTGGCGGGAGCTGTAGTAACTGCCGGTGCTGCTAGTGGACATGCAGGTTACACTTGCGGTAAAGCTGCGAAAGGCCGTTAACGGCCTAGGCAATTAGAAATAGTCTAGAGAGAGATGATCCTTTTGAAGAATTCCTCACAACGAACCGTAGGATTTTGGCTTTCCCTTATCGGCTGGCTTATTTTCACCTTCAGTGTAGGCTATGCAATCGCTAGTGGAAATACTGTCACTATAGTCCTTCTGTCAGCGGCATGGGTACTTTTGACCGGTTCAATGGTTTCCCTGTTTTTTAAGCAAAAAAGGGAAACCCTTTAGTACACAGATTGGCGGTCCTAAGAGCTCTTGCTCTGAGACCGCCAATTGACATTAATACAGGTTTGAGCGGCGCGCACTTGGGTCAGTTAAAGCGAGGGATGAAGGTACTGTCGCATTCTTTCGGAAATCCTCCGCTTTTGGAGACACTCTAATTTTACGCTGCTGAAAATCCTTCTTCGCATAGAATGCGTCTAATGTCATTGCCCGAGCCGTAGCCAGCGCAGGAGAGGTCAAAGAGGGCCCTGACCATCGACGAAGCCTGCCGTATTCCACTAGGCCACTCGATGAACCATTTCCTCCAAGAAAGCGGGATTGGACAGCGCGGAACAGGCGGGAGCAACTTCTACGCCTTGCTGGCTCAATGATTACCGTAAAAAGCGACGACGGCGTTCACGCACGTGGACGTCACACCCAGATCATGGAGGAATGGGATCTCTGGTTCGACTCCCGCGACCCCAACCAGGGCAGCTTCATTGAGTCCTACCTTAAACTCACACCCCAGTTCTTCAAGCACATTGCAGAATCCCCCATCCCTATCGACCTCAACGTCCTGCGAGAGCTCAACAAACCACGAGCCATGAACCTCTACATCTGGCTCACGGTAAAACAGTACTGGCTGGCGAAAAACAACCGCGAAGCCTACACCTTCACCTGGGAGATGATCGCCGCCAACTTCGCCACCAAAGCGTTAGACTCCAACGACGCACGACAGAACTGAAGCGTCCTGGGTTTAGTTCCTACCTCAGCTAAGGAAGGATTGAACTATGCCTAGAAAGTATTCCGTCGAGTTCA
>NZ_JBEHFT010000065.1:0-3732 GCF_040225455.1 Corynebacterium sp. KPL2838
TTGACCCTTAACCCCTACTTAACCCCCGTAATTCCTTTGTATGGCTGGAAGAAGATCGAGTAGCGTTACAAGGCGTATTGAACCAGCGGAGGACATCGATGATGCCCCTGCGCCAGCACACGTAGTTGTGCCTGCCGGGGTATTCGCGGGCGTGTGAACGGCTGCCTAGCGGGTGCGAAGTGTGCCAGCGAATTCGTGATTTCCCTCCTACAGGAAAGGCTCGAGAGAACCAACTTCATGGAAAACCCGCACGCGTGGGTTGATGTCCTCGTTTTGCCAGGCACGCAGCTCAGCTATTTCATGATCAGGCCACCACAAGGCTGCCGATTGCACGATAGCGTGCGATACAACAGCATTGACGGCTCACCGAGAGTACTAAACCACGGAACCTGATGAGCGGGGTAGGCATGTCGCGCACGGAGCGCGGTGGACGCGCAGTGTGACGCAGTGTCGCACGGCTGCTCGTACCGTGAATCTCGCAGTATCGGGATGATATGGCCAGCGTTGCCGGGATGGCGCATCAATGTTCTAAAAGTTAGTTCTTGGTGTCCGGCCACTACACACAGAACTCCTTGCAGTTTTCGCGTCCTGCTGCGATGAACTGCAAGGAGCAGAGGAGCTATAAGGAGTGTAAAAAGGGAAGCTCCTAGAACTTGGAGGAACCCTCTGCGATGGGGTTCACGATGACATCCATACCGGGGAGCCAGTCGGCGCCTATAGAGGAGCCACCCTCAGCAGAACCCGTCACCGGGGTGCACGGCACCTCGACGTTGCGACCGAGCTCATTAGCGGTCAGTGCAATTGCGCGCGGAGAGTACGTGATGCCCAGGTGCTCGGAGGCATCCAGCGAGCACTCGTCCTGCAGTACATGGTTGGTAGCTGCCGGGGAAGTGAACTGGCTCGCGGCCAGCGGGGTCACGGCCTCATCGAAGCGGGTGGAGATGGAGACGTAGCGCACGCCGGGAACCTCAAGCCCGCCCTCGTTGAGCTTCGCCATGTAGTCGCTGTGCTGCAGCAACTGGCGGGTGCTGGGGCTTACGGCCAGGGTGATGAGGTTATCGCCGAGACCATTTAGGGCGTTGAGTTTCTCCAGAGCGTAGGAAACTCCCAGCAGGGAGGTGCCGTGCAGTACGCCGGCGATGGATACGATGGTGCCGATGCCCTGTCCCTGCTCCTGCTTGGAGTAAGCGGTGGCGATGGTGGCACCAGCGGAGTGTCCCACGAGGTCGACCTCGGTGGCACCGGTCTGTGCTTTTAGGCGATTGATGTAGTCGGTGAACTGCGCAACGGAGGTCTCGAAGGGAGCCATGGCGCGGGTGATGGGCACGCTACCGATGAGAGAGCTTCCATCCGGGGTGGGGGTGCCCGGCATCTTGCCCACGTTGAAGGCGTACACGCACTTGCCAAGCTCAGCCAGTTTCGAGGACATGCCCGCGTAGGTCTGGTAGGCATTTGAGTTCATGCCGTGCAGGAGCACGACGGGATTCTCGCCGGGGGCGGGTGTGCAGGCGATATTGGCGCTCGGGGGCGTGATATTCTCTGTAATGCCCTGTTTGGCTATGGCATGGATGATGTCCTTGGCGTAGGGGCCGTGCGGTCCCATGTCCGTCCAGGGGAGGACGGGGCTTTCGGAAGCCGCCGGAGCGGGCTTGCTGGAGGGGGCGGCGTTGGCGGTCGAGATGGTCGCGGCAGAGGCCGTGAGGCTGACGGCGGCAAGGAATGTGGCGGTGGTACGCAGAATGGAACGGCGCATGAGAATCCTTTTCTACAACAATAGTGCCGCGTATCTCGCGGCAATGGGATTGACTGGACAAAGTCTCATATTACCCAATGTGTGGCGTGGGTAACAGCATCGGTCAATATGGTAAAAATCATATGGCTCCATCGGCGGAGATAATGCGTTTTATGTATGGTTCTTCGGGCTTTATTTAGTTCTTTGTTAAAAGAAAACACCTCATATGGGTGGTATCGTTCGTATTAACGACTAATCGGCAGAGGCTCGAGGGCTGAGTGGTACCACCGAGGAGGTGCCCGTTACCGGATCGGGTACTACCCGGCACCGTAGGTCAAAGACATCCTCCATGAGTTCGGTGGTGAGTAATTCTTGGGGGAGCCTGCAGTCACAATTTTCCCTGCCGCATGATCACGAGGCGGTTTGGCACAGCGCGCCGCCTGATTAAGTTCGTTTAGCACCGTCACGATCGTTTTCCCTGCTCATGGAGGGTGCGTAGCAGCTCCATGAGTTCGTACTGATGCGAGATATCCAGGAATGTCGTGGGATCATCGAGCAGTATGATGGGAGTTTTCTGCGCGAGTATCATGGCGCTCTATACGCGTTGGCGCTGCCCACCGGAAAGCTCCTCGACGAGCCGCTCAGAAATCTCCAGGGTGCGGGTGGCGGCTAGCGCCTCGTAGACGGCCTTCTCACCGCTGTCGCGCCATTGATAGTAAAGGCTCTGGTACGGGGCGCGCCCGCGTGCCACGAGATCGGCCACGGTAATGCCATCGGGCACAAAAGGCGTTTGTGGGAGTAGGCCCAATTCCCGCGCAACCTGTTTTGGTGCCCAGGAATGCACTTCTTTTTCCATTGAGGGTAATGCTGCCTGCGGTGGGCGTTAAGACGGTCAAGTCCGGCAGACCGTTAGTTATTAACATAAGTGTTCGGAGTTGGGTGTCAATCGAGCTGAGCGTGCCCGGTTAATTGGCTGCGATAGCGATGATTCCTTTACGTAGCTTTTCACCCACTGCCTGTGGGTGGGTTGTGGGGCACGGGAGCGTACCGCGATGGCGTCAGCGCCTCCGGTGTCAAAGGCGCTGAGAATTTGATAGGTGCGCTGGCGGGAGATTCCAAAACGCTGGGCGACTTTTGAGGGGCTTCGGCTCTCTTTACGGACTGCGTTGACGATTCCGAGATTGCGGTTAGGACTATTCATAGCGTCACACATGTCGCGACTGATCTGTAACCTACGGCAAACGCTTACCTGGGAACGGACCGTAACAATAAGTTATAAATTTGGAAGCACAGGGTTCCCATTAGGATTTGCCTGTGTGCGGCTCCTCCCCTAGTTTTTCACTAGCTTTTTAATAGCATGCATAGCCTCCGCTAGCTTCTCCTTAGCCACCTCGCCGTCCTCGGCCGCCGCACCGGCCACACAATGCTCTATGTGGTCCTCTAAGAGCGCCAGAGAGACATTCTCTAGCGCAGATGTCACCGCAGAGATTTGGGTGATGATATCGATGCAGTATTGGTCCTCTTCGACCATGCGGTGAATCCCGCGCGTCTGTCCCTCGATGCGTTTCAGGCGCGCTAGATAACGCGCTTTGCTCTTACTATCGGCGTTGTATCCGTGTACATCCGGCTCGTGGCAGGAACAGGTTTTCTGCTGCTCAGACATGGTAAAAACTCCTTCTGGGGGCGCGATTTTGTTTCTTGGTGATGTCTCCAGTATATTTCTAGAAGTCGCCAAGAAGCGACTGGCCCCCATCGTCTAGCGGCCTAGGACACTGCCCTTTCACGGCAGCGGCACGGGTTCGAATCCCGTTGGGGGTACCAACACATCTGTGTTGGTGTTAAAAGTTCAATTTGGCCTTGTGGCGCAGTTGGTTAGCGCGCCGCCCTGTCACGGCGGAGGTCGCGGGTTCAAGTCCCGTCAAGGTCGCACTTTGAGCAGTACACGCTTCGGCGGTACTGCTTTTTCTTTTACGCAGGCTGCTTGTTGAGGGTTAAGGGTC
>NZ_JBEHFT010000066.1:0-3687 GCF_040225455.1 Corynebacterium sp. KPL2838
GCAGCTTGTCTTCTTCTGTAAGCCGCTTCGGTGCGGCCGAGCCTTTAGGCCTGCCCTTCGATTTCGGTTTCAACGCCGTCTTTGCGCCATTTCCGCGCCCAGTCTTTGACGAGCAGGTCTGACGACAGTCCAAACTCGAGGGCAGATCCGAGAGTGTCTAATGGTTTGTGTGTGGGAACCTAACCCGCATAAGGAGATGGACCAGAATGACTACTGTGGCACGACGAGATCTAAGCTGATAAGGCCAAGATTGATGCGATTGAAAAGAAGCTGCTTGCTAACCCTGAAATCGCGAAGCTGATTGATGACCTAGGCACGTCTACAACGGATGCCAATGACTTGGTCCGCGGCATGTTGCAGGCCTCGATTACCAGGGGACTCAACGCTGAAATGGATGCCCACCTGGGCTACGAGTCTGGCGACAGGAGCGCTAAAGCTGCTGCTGGGACAGACAATTACCGCAACGGGTCGTATCCAAAGACCGTGGATTCTAACTACGGGCCAGTGACCGTTGATGTCCCGAGGGATCGGGCTGGAACATTCTTGCCGACTATGGTCCCTAAAGGTTCTAGGCGCTTGACTGATGTTGATGACATGATCGTCAGCTTGTATGCCGGTGGGATGACAATTAGGGATATCCAGCATCATATGGCAACGGCGATGCGTGTCGATATTTCCCATGAGACGATTTCTGCGGTTACTGACGCCGTGCTCGATGAGGTTATGGTCTGGCAAAACCGCCAGCTAGACGAGTTCTACCCCGTGGTTTTCCTGGACGCGTTGCGCATTAAAGTCCGCGACGACGGCCGAGTAGTCAACAAATCTGCGTACATGGCAATCGGCGTGGATCTCGACGGTATTAAGCACATTTTAGGATTGTGGATTGCCAAGGAAGAAGGCGCTTCATTCTGGGCGCAGGTATGCGCCAACTTTTCTAACCGTGGGGTCAAGGACGTCTTTATCGTCTGCTGTGACGGGCTGAAAGGCCTGCCAGAGGCAGTTGAGGCAACCTGGCCGAACTCTATGGTGCAAACCTGTATCGTGCACCTGATTCGCGCCGCTAACCGGCAGGTCACCTACGGGGATCGCCGGGGCGTATCAGCCGCGTTGAAAAAGATTTACACTGCCACGGACGAGCCCACAGCACAGGTTGCTTTAGACGAATTTGAAGCCTCCGAGCTGGGTGAGAAATATCCCCGCTCAGTCAAGGTCTGGCGTGATGCGTGGGCGCGTTTCGTACCGTTTCTGCAGTTCCCGCCAGCAGCCAGAAAGGTCATCTATACGACGAACTCCATTGAGTCGTTCAACAATGAGCTGCGTAAAGCTACCCGCAACAGGGTGCAGTTCACCAACGATGAATCAGCGATAAAGACGCTGTGGTTGATGATCTGCAACATCGAAGACAAACGAGCCGCAAAGAGGGCAAAGCAAGGCAAACGAGTCTCAGCGACAGCCGGCAGACTCATGGAAGGAGCCCGAGTTTCCGGCTGGAAACAAGCCATTAACCAAATGGCCGTGGCCTACCCCGACAGCTTCGACAAATACCTATAAACCTAGCCCCACACACAAACAACTTGACACCCTCCGAACAAGCAAGCATTGATAGATGCAGGTCTGCACTACATTTTGTCGGTGAAACCCCACCGTGCCTGAGGTGATTGAAACCTGGCGGCGGGAAATCCCTGGTGAAGCCTACGCCCACGGCCAGATCTGGACACAAGCCTCGGCAAGCGATGCGCGCAAACACACAACCCCGAATACGGTGCCCCACTTCCAGTACTCCTATGATCGGGCCAGACGCGGCCTGCGCGGAATCAAAGAGCAAGTCGCAAAAGCCAAACGCGCTGTTGACGGCGAAATCGCCATTAAGCGCAACCGCTATTTCGATCTTTCCACCCCGAACAAGAAGGTCAACTACGCTCTCGCTGCCAAACACCGAGCCCTAGCCGGAATTAAAGGCTATGAAACCGACCTGACCGCTCTTCCCGCCCAGGAGGTTATCGGGCATTACCGTAGGCTATTCCACATTGAAAATGTCGTATCGGATGTCGAAATCAGACCTGAAAGCACGCCCAATCTATGCGAGGAAACAAAACTCGATCACAGCACATCTCAATATTGTGATGGCAGCACTAGCCGTGACCCACCTGATGGAGACCCGCAGTGGTCACTTCATCAAACGCCTCGTGAGAACACTCAAGAAATACCGCAGCTTTCAACTCGTCGTTGGCGGCGAAACCATTCACGCCGCCGTACCATTCCCGCCCGACCTCACTGCCACCATCCAAGTAATCACCGGCCGCGAACTTCCGCACAAAATTGGCCTAAGTTAGGTTAGAAGGGAATCAGCACACCGTCTCGTGGGATTCGTGCTCTGGGTGCTCAATCTGGATGGTGGAGTGCTCGATACCGTGTTCGCGCAGGGCCTGCTGGGCGGCATCCAACAGCGGGCCGGTGCCGACGGTGCCGTCGCGCACGATATGCACGGTCGTGAGCACGTTCACGCCGTCCAGGCTCCACAGGTGCAGGTCGTGGATGTCAGCAACGCCCTCGACCTGCCGCAGCGCGGGCTCGATCGCACTGGCGTCGAAGTCCGCCGGGACTTGCTCGAGCAGCACGCTCGTCGAAAGCCGCATGAGCTGCCAGGCGCGCGGCAGCACCATCACCGCGATCGCTAGGGAGGCGATCACGTCCGCCGCCACAAACCCCGTGGTCAGTACCACGATGCCGGCCACGATTACTGCGACAGAGCCGAGCATATCCACTAACACGTGCAAGAACGCGCCCTCCACGTTGATCGAGGATTTGCGGTGCCGGTGCAGAACCCACGCCGATAGCGCATTCGCCACCAGGCCGATCACCGCGATGATCAGCATCGTTTTTCCCTGCACTTCGGCCGGGCTCTGCAGGCGGCGCACCGCCTCGACGACAATCCACACCGAGATCGCCAGCACCATCACTGCGTTCGCCAGTGCAGCAAGCACCTCCACTCGTCGGTAGCCGTACGTGGCCTGAGCCGATGCTTGTCGGCGCCCAACCAACACCGCTAACACCGCGATGATCAACCCCGCAGCGTCGGAAAGCATGTGCATCGCATCCGCCATCAGCGCCATCGAACCCGCCAACCAGCCGCCGATCAGCTCCGCGAAGAAGACGGTGCCGGTAATGCCTAGCGCAATCAAGAGTGCGCGCAGCGGCGTGCTGGAGTGATCGTGGTCGTGGTGCTCGTGTGCCATGCACTCAGCCTATCCCCGTCGACGCTTATTGACAATTAAATGCAAATGGATGGCGGTAAGCGCAGCCACTGAGGCCAAGTCGGCCTGCTTTAGGTCATTGTGCAGTTGTCCTTTGAATGTGTAGAGAAGCTGAAACATGAACAACCAAAAAGTAGGGTTAAGTAGCAGAATGTGTGTCCGTTCGGCGTGTTGCGGCGCGGGTACACGGTTAGTTACTTCATGGGGTCTTTTCTGATTCCTATCGAGTGTTCGTACTCGGTTGGGATAGCGTTGTCGTAGAAGGCTGGTCGGCCTGTTTCTTGGTCGGCTTTGTTGTGGTTTTCTTCGGCAAGATCGTTGACTTTGGCGAGTTGATCTTGGCCATAATTGCACTGCCGGGCCTGACCCCCGGAAAGTGGACACGTCGGGGGTTAGCTATGCTGCTTTGGTCAGTGTAGCTGATGTGAGTGCT
>NZ_JBEHFT010000067.1:0-3615 GCF_040225455.1 Corynebacterium sp. KPL2838
AGAAACCGAGTACTATCTCACCCAGCCCATCAACACAGGGCCGTAAAAGAAGCGGAACTAAACCCAGGACGCTTCATGCGAAAGACACCACAGATCCACGCGCGGATTTAATGCTAGGCATTTTAGGTTCGTTTGCGGAGTTTGAGCGGGCCATTATCCGCGAACGCCAAGCAGAGGGGATTGCGCTGGCGAAAAAGGCAGGAAAGTACAAAGGCCGCAAACCCGCCCTTAGCCCATAACAGGTAGCGGAGATTAAGAGGCGCGTGCTGGCGGGGGAGCCAAAGGCAGAGCTAGCACGGGAGTTTGGGGTCACTCGCCCTACTGTGTATCGGGCGTTGAAGAACGCATAGATGCGGCGATGGGGGCGGGTGAATATACGCCCCACGGCGCTTGCCACATGGCAGGACATTTACGGTTCCAGGCACGCCTACAGGTAGCCTTACGCACATTTCCCCTCGTGGGCGGCTTTTACAAGGGCTGGCGAAGGCACGCCCCCAGGTCTCGCTAGCGTGTGGTTTTACCTGCGCTTTCTCCGCCTGGGCAACGTTCACCGAATAAAGAGAAAGGGCGCCCCCACCTTGAAGAATCGGAGCTGTCGACGCCGACGATAATCGGAGCTGTACCGGTGAGAAATGTCAAGTCAGGTTCCTTCCTAAAAGGTCATGTGGTGGGCGGACGAGGTATCAGCTTGGGCGGAGACTGCAGGATGTGGTTCCCTATCAGAGGTGGACGAGTTCGATGCCTGCAAGTGCGATGCCTGTGACGAGAATGGTTGAGGCTGCGGCCAGGATGAAGGGTCGGGCTCCGACCCGGATGAGGTTGCGGATCTTCACCCCACATCCCAGTCCAAACATTGCGGCGGACAACAAAGCCGTTTGCGCGAGGCTTCCTGCGTGGATGAGGCCCTCGGGCAGGTCCAGTGTGGAACGGAGCACGATCATGACCAGGAAGCCAATGATGAACAGTGGGACGATCGCAGGACGCTTTTCATCGGGTTTGACGTTTCCTGACCGGCGTTGGCGAATGCTCAAAATCGCGACGATCGGGGCGAGCAGCAGGACGCGGGCGAGTTTGACGATGACGGCGACAGCCAGCGCCCCGCCGCCGATTATTCCTCCGGCGGCGACAACCTGAGCGATCTCGTGGATGGAGCCACCGGCCCACATGCCGTTGAGTTCAGGCTCCATGCCCAGCAGCTGGCCGAGCAAGGGAATCGCCGGAATCATGAGTGTGCCGAAGATGACCACCAAGGCCACGGCGGTGACCACGTCCTCTTCGTCTGAGTCGGTGACCCCTTCGACTCCGGCCACAGCGGCGGCGCCGCAAATAGAGAAACCACATGCTATGAGCAGAACCTGGGCGGAACGCATCTTCATCAGCCGCCCGATCAGGATGGTTCCGAAAATGCCTCCGGCCACGATGAACACGATGACCACGAGCATGGGCGCACCGAGGGAGACAATGTCTGAGAGCACCAGTTGCAGGCCCAGGAAGACGATTCCCAATCGGAGCAGCTTCTTGGAAGCCAGCGTCAGTCCCGGTGCCGTGGACTCGGGTAGGCGAACCACGTTGGTCAGGGCGATGCCGAGCACGATCGCGACGATCAGTGGGCTGACACCGGGAAGGAAGACGTTAACGGTCATCGCGATTGCCACAGCGACCGCACACAAAAGCAACCCGGGGGAATATTTTTTCAGTGCGTAGGAGCCGCGGCGGGCTGTTACGGGATCTATCTGTTGTATTTGCGTTGACATACTTCCATACTTCACTGATCCCCGTCAGCCCGCTAGACGGCAATTTCGCATCATGGTATATGCTTTTGATATGAGCGAAGCTTGGCCGAACCTTCAAGTACTGGAACTCTTCGTTGCCGTGGTGGACGAAGGCAGCGTGGGGGCAGGCGCACGGAAAGTGGGGATGGCGCAGCCCAACGCAAGCCGAGCCATCGCGGAGCTGGAGACGGGGATGAAAACGGCTTTGCTTGAGCGCAGCCCCCGCGGTTCGGAACCGACGGCACTGGGGTTGTTGCTGGCTGTTCAAGCCCGTGAACTACTTGATGCCGGGCAACGCTTCAACGATTGGTCACGGTCTAGCCGCAGCAACGAAACGTTGGAACTTCGTGTGGGGGCCAGCATGACCATCGCAGAAACCCTGCTACCGGTCTGGCTGACAGAGTTGAAACGTCGATTGCCGCCGGTCCGCATCGAGGTGCAGGTGCTGAATTCGGCGCAGGTTCTCCAAGAAGTGCAAAGGGGCATTCTTCAACTGGGTTTCGTTGAGACCCCGAACGTTCCCATGCGGTTGAATGCCCGGGTCGTCCAAGAGGATGAGTTGCTGGTAGTTGTCGCTCCCAACCATGAATGGGCGAACCGTACGAGCAGGATCGGTTTGCAAGAGCTGGCGGAAACCCCCTTGGTTGTCAGGGAGCCCGGCTCAGGTACCCGCGAGGCGCTGCAAGAGGTGTTGGCTGGGGCCGTCACTGTCGAGCCGATGCAGGTGCTTGCCAGCAACGCCGCGGTGCGCGTTGCTGTTGCTTCCGGGGCGGGTCCTGCTGTCCTGAGCGAACTCGCCCTTCGTAGCCAGCTCGAGAGCGGGGACCTGTTGCGCGTTCCCTTTGAGGGTCAAGGGATCAGCCGCCCCCTGACGGCCGTCTGGTCAGGACCTCGACGATTGACAGGAGTCGCGGCCGAACTGGTCGCTGTGGCCGCTGCCAAACCGTAGCCGGTGGCAGCAAGTCCCGTCTTCGAAGAAGTCATCAGCATCCGTACAAGATGCTCCCCCTGTAGTCCCGAGCCCCAAGCAGTGCCCGTGCCTTGGGCGGTCTGACATGCCAACCCTTCCGGCTCAACATCGTCCGCCTCTTACCCGCAAGCCATGAATTAAATACGGGGTAGAGAGTTGTAAATAACCCGGACCGGCTGAGAATTCGGCAAGGCAGCACCTTCTTGAATCCGCATGGTTCCTCGGCCATGTGCTTTACTCTCGTCTGAGCACGAGTTTGCCTCGAGCCCTCCGGGTCTGTACTTTCGCAAGGGCAGCCAGGGCATCTGCAAACGGATAAACCTGCTCAAGCTCCAAATGAATCTCCCCTGCGGCGATCTGCTCCATGAGTTGCACCAAATCATCGAGAACGTCCATTTGATAGGGGACCCCGTTATGTGTATGCCACGTTCGGAGATGTGTGCATCTCCGGAGATCGACACCAATGTTCCACCGTCCTTCACGACGGGCAAACTTTCCGCCGAGGTGCCCGGTTGCACCGCCAAGACAGCGTCGACGCCATTGGGCATCCACTCCAGGATCTGCTCGCGCCAATGGGGGTTGCCGTAGTCAACTACCTTGTGCGCGCCGAGCGAAAGCATGTAGTCGTGATTGGGTTTCGACGCGGATGCGGCAACGTGCCATCCGCGTTGGCGTGCAAGTTGGATGGCGACCGTGCCGATCGCCCCCGAGCCACCAGCAATGAAGAGCGACCCGTCAACGGGCGCTGAACTGCAGGTTTGGCTTCCAAACGAAAAGGACGCCCCACCCGCCAAAATTGAACTGGCCCCCGAAAGTTGGACTGGTTTAATTCTAGGCGATGAGGGGTTCAAGGGTCTGATTCCGATATTGCAT
>NZ_JBEHFT010000068.1:0-3325 GCF_040225455.1 Corynebacterium sp. KPL2838
CACAATGAACATCCTCTCCTACGGACACAAGATCCGTACTAATAGGGTGTCCACTAAACGAGGGTAACCTCAGTGTCGAAAAGTTCTGGTTAAACCGGCTCAACAGACTAGGAACGTTCGATCCACTGATCCCTTCGCCAGGAGACAAGCAGGCGCACTGGCGCACCGACAACGCCGTGAAAGCGTCAGCGGCTCTGTTTAAAGATGTCGGCGCGCAGCTCCAGGACAACCACATCGCTTTAATGAGATCCCATGACTGGCGCACGGTGCTCAATAACCGGGCCATCGCGCGAGGGGTACCCGCCCAGGTGCGTGCAGCCTACTTCGGGCATGACGTCGACGTGAACGCGCGCAACTACACGGATTGGACTGATGTCGACGCTATGCGGGGCGCCTTGAATCTCGGTGAAGAAGATGGGACTCAAAACGGGACTTAAGAGTCGGTAATCTGCGGTAAAACCCGGTAGGCGCCAGTATGCTGATACCTCTCTAATTAGCAGGTAAAAGGGCAATAACTGCAGGTGGCTCGAACATGGGGGTGAGAACCCAGAGGTCGTAGGTTCGAATCCTGCCCCCGCTACCAACTTCCGGACCCTGACCAGATTAAGTTCTGGTCAGGGCTTTTATTTATGCCTTGTGGAGCTGAATGTGGCCTAGACGACAGGGTTAAACGAGAAAACGTGTTGTTTTGTGTTGTGTCATCGGCTGGGCACCTTTTGTCGTTTCATGGGTCCTTTTCTGATTCCTATGGAGTGTGAGTATTCGGTTGGGAAACCGTTGCCAAAGAAGGCTGGTGGACCGAGGGCGGGTCTGCAGATTCCTCAGAAGCTACCGAAACTACATCAGCCGTTTTGGCGGGCTACAGGTACATGTGGGACCGATGCATATGATTTGGATCTCGCGACTGGATTTGGGAATTAAAATGAGAATAAAAGTGCGGTAACTTCCTACCAGAAACTCCCAAATTGTAATATTGCAGTCTCCAGTAGTGATAGAGCGCACTTATATTGAAAATAAATTATTTATTCTGGAGTTTCGTGAGAAGCGCGAGTGAAAATACTAATGGATTGAGATAAAAGTATGAAAGTATGCATCCACTGGGCGGGTTCGCTATAGTTATAGCCGTAAACATGGTCGCCGATGGGTACTATCTATAAATTGTGTATATCGATGCCAATGACACTCTTAATACGAGCAGTTATCTATCGGACGGCTAGAAAAGTAACTCATTTTTTGATTGAAAGGGAACGCAAATATGCGCCTTGTGAGCAAATACATTGCTGCAGCTTGCGGAGCAGTCATGCTCGCTACAGGTCTTTCCGGTGTCGCGTCAGCCGCACCGACCGGTAATCTCGTTACGCTCGGAGACTCCTACTCCGCCAACCCTGACCAAGTCCGAAATACCTTCCGCGGGGTTCCTGGTGCAACCGATAATTACCCCCAGCGCGAGGGGTGCCTTCAGGCGCCTAATAACTGGCCGCGGAAGCTAGCCGCAAAGACGAATCGACCACTGGCTGATTGGTCCTGCACCGCTCAGACGTCCAATACCATGAATCAACGCTTGGACCGGGCTATTGCCAATGGCGACATCCGCAATGACTCCACCGTCGTCATCGCTGTAGGAATGAATGACTACGGTCCGTATAACTTCGATGTGTTGAAGAGTTCTCCGGATGTCCCGAAAAACGTCCACGATAACTATGTGAACCGTCTGCGGGAAGCTGGCGATAAGATTCACCGCGCAGCACCGGGAGCAAAGATCGTTGTATCGGGCGCACTACCTACCGTGGATCGTGAACACGCAACGCTCTGCGCGGTCAATGTGATCCCGAACCGCCCGGGCGGTATTTACGTCCCAATCCTGCGGGATGTCGAAAATTGGAACCGTGATAACCAAATTGAGGCAGCTAATTCAATTGGGGCAACCTACGTTGACATGATTGATGGCGCTCGCGGCCATGATACGTGTGCTCCAGATGCCGAGCGTTGGGTCGCTGGCTTGATTGATACCACGACGCCGAACTACAACATGAGTATTCATCCGTCGGATGCAGGCTCCGAGTACATTGCTAACACTCTTTTGGATCACGTATAAGTATTCGAAGCTCCTTTAATTGGAGGCAGTGTTTTCCAGCTCTGTCCCTGCCTCCAATTTTCAGCCCTTCACCAGTGGAGAGCACGGGTGAAGGGCATTTTATATTTTCGATCTATGTCCGCCGCTGGTTTTAGGCGTGTAAGGGCTGTGGCGTAGCTAAATATTAGCGCCGGAGGGGACAACGAGCGGGCCCCCTGTAATTGGATCTTCAATAACCAAGGCTTTTAAATTGAATGCGGTGAGAAGTAATTGAGGAGAAACGATCTCCTTGGGGATCCCAGTTGCAAGAATCTTTCCTTGGTTCATTGCAATCAAATGGTCGCTATATCGAATAGCCAAGTTGAGGTCATGTAAAACCATAACGATGCTGCGCCCCAGTCTTGTTCGCAGCGAACGAATGAGCTCGAGAATTTCGATGGACGTTGCCAAATCTAAGTATGTTGTGGGCTCGTCGAGGAACATAATCTCTGTGTCTTGAGCTAGAACCATGGAAATCCACACTCGTTGGCGTTGGCCACCGGAAAGCTCATTAATGGAGCGTTCAGCAAATTGCAGGGAGCCGGTTTGTGTGAGCGCGGAATAAACCTCCTGCTCATCCGATGCTGACCATTGGCGCAGCCATGATTGATGTGGATGGCGCCCGCGAGCGACAAGATCGGATACAAGTAAACCCTCTGGCGCAATGGGAGCCTGCGGCAGCACACTAATTTTTGTGGCCACATCCTTTCGGCGAAGCTCAGTGATATCGCGCTCACCTAACATTACGGTGCCACTTTCTATGGGTAACAGCCTTGCGAGGCTGCGTAAGAGGGTTGACTTTCCGCACCCGTTGGGACCAACAATCGTAGTAACTTTGCCTTTGGGGAGCTCTACATCAATATTTTCAAGGATCGGAGTGTTGCGCGCGTATCCTACAGTGAGGTTTGATGCCGTAATTGCTGTGCGCGAAGTGATTAATGGGTCAGACATTAAGCTGATTGGACCTTCCGATTTTGCTGAACGAGTAAATAGAGTAAAAACAGGCCCCCAATTATCGAAGTAACGATTCCAACAGGAAGCTCGATCCCCAACAGAGCATGAATGACGACGTCTGCACCGAGTAAAAGAATCGCTCCAGTAAAGGCGGAGGCTAGCAGCGGTGTGTGATGTCTAGTGACTTTTTGGACTCGGAGTCCAGTTAGTTTTTTGACGCGGAGTCCAGGAAGTTTATGGACAGGATGTCTAACGACT
>NZ_JBEHFT010000069.1:0-1975 GCF_040225455.1 Corynebacterium sp. KPL2838
ATATCCTGCTCCCCCGCTCCGCGCAGCGCGGCGATGACCTCATCGGGCGGAATCGAACGCGAACCTAGCGCCAAGGACGCCACCGCCAGCACGAGGCTGGCGAGGATGAGGGCAACAAGAAACGTCTTGCGACCCTTTCCCCGCGTCATCACCGGTGTGGCTGTGTGGCTTTCCGTTGTGGACCCCGCCTGGATTTTCTGGCCGCCTTGCGTGGTTGCTGACAATTACAGCTTCTCTTCAAACTTATCCATTGCCCACGGAATGGTCACTGGGTTCGGCATGCTCATCGCGTTGCCGGTATCCGTGTCCAGGTAGCGCACGCGCCCATCCTTGACAATATCCAGGCCCTGGAAGGTCTTATCCTTCTTCAATACATCCGCGGAGCCGTTGTAATCCAGGACAAAGAGGTGCTCAACCTGGTTGAGCTTTGCGTAGTTTTCCGGGGCAATGTCGACGAAGAAACTGCTGCCATCTCCCTTCAACTCTTCGGGGATCTCCATGCCGAGATCCTCGATGAACTGTCCGCGCCCGTCCTCATCGGTGTACAGGCCAATCTTGCCGTCATAAGGCATGACAATCGCCGCGGACTTACCCTGCAATTCGGTGTGCTCGCGGCGGAATTCCTCGAAGGCCTTTTCGGTGTCCTTGATGAGCTTTTCGCCGTCGTCTTCCTTGTCAACGGCGTCCGCGATGGCCTCTACCTGGTCTTCCCAGGGAACCTGCCAGTCTTCATACTCATCCGGCTTGACGGTGGTTGGCGCGATCTCTTCCAAGGATTCCTTCGTGCGCGCATCCACTGCCTGGTTCACCGCAATGATCTTGGTGGGGTCTGCAGCGGTGATCTGCTCAAAGGTCTCCGCGGTAAAGCCCGTTGCGGTGTTGTAGATGACCTCCGGCTTTGCATCGCCCAGAAGCTTCTTTGCCCACGGACCAACGCCGGAAGGATCGCCATCGCCCTCAGCGCCCCACGGCGCCACCGTCACGGGAGTAATACCCAGGGCGAGCAGCGTATCGGCATCACCCAAGCCCAGGCTAGCCACCCGCTCCTCGCTGGCTGCATCGGTGGACTGCGTGCTCTCATCGCCCTCACCGCGCGAGCAACCGGCTAATGCGACGGCTCCGGCGGACAGCAGTGCCACAACACCCATGGTACGGCGCCCAAAAATCTTCATGAGGCTAGCCCTTTCAATCAAGGAGGAAAATAACGTTGCTCATCTTAGACGCCGGCCCAGTGCATAGGCAAGGCTTAGCTTTGTAGGAGTATGTTGGGTGCATGAACTCTTCCCTACAATCGTCGCCGATGCCTGAACACCAACTGATTCCCGTTACCTTGGCCGCCAATAAACAGATCCGGCCGCGCCTGCACCGTTTGACGTTTCACGCCGAGGTCTTCCGGACGTATCAGCTCGCCGGCCCTGATGAATTCTTTGGCCTCGTCATGCCGCAAGCCGGGCAAGAATTCTCACCCTTCCCCGTCGACGGGGTCAATATCCGGGCAGCCGTTGCCGCTATAGGCGAAGAAACTAGGCCCGATCTGCGCTGGTACACCATTCGCGCGCTCCACCCTGAGGACGCCACAGTCGATGTCGACGTGGTGACCCACGGCGATTCCGGGCCCGGGTCGCGATGGATTCGGAGCGCGCAGCCCGGCGATACAGCGGGGTTCTTTACCTGCAACGAGCTGTGGCAGCCAACCGAAGCACCACAACTATTGGTCGCCGATGCCTCCGCACTGCCGGCCCTGCGACATATCCTTGCCTACCAAGAAGGCCGTGACCCGGCGATGCTCGCCCGTACCGACGTTATGGCCGTGGTAACTAGCGATGACGAGATAGAACCTGGGCTCGCGGCCAGGTGGAAAACGAGCGTGCGCAGTCTGAGCGTCCTTCGCACCGAGCCGCACCAGGAAGCGGAATCTGTTGTTGCCGCGCTGAAGGCAGATTATGCCGATGAGGCGATACCGGGGTACGTGTGG
>NZ_JBEHFT010000070.1:0-1805 GCF_040225455.1 Corynebacterium sp. KPL2838
AGCACTCACATCAGCTACACTGACCAAAGCAGCATAGCTAACCCCCGACGTGTCCACTTTCCGGGGGTCAGGCCCGACAGCTGTTGCCTACGAGATTAAGCCGTAATAATATATATTTTGAGCGTTCTGACAATGATTTTGGGAAAAGATATACGTTCGTTTACGTTTTCCCTCTTTCGCTTTCAAATTTGTCTACTGCATGCGATCTTAGAGGTGTCCGGATTTTCATCCATCTCCTCTCGAAAGGTTTAAGAGTATGTATCGTCCCAAGAAATCTGCGCTTTTAGCGATGCTGATTACCGCAGCAACAGTTTTTGTTCCGGCTAATGCTGGTGCCGAGACTGTGACTGGCCCCGATGCATCGTCTCAGAATAATGAGTCTCCGTCTTCTGTGTCCTCAGTATTGCTCGAAAATGCAGATTCCTATGTTTCCCTACGAGGAGATCAATTCTCGGTTGATAGCGAGGCGGAAAGCGCTTTCTCCCAAAAAGATCTGCAGGAAATTGAAAATGAGGTAAAGGCTCAGAACGAAAAAATCAATGAGGCCAAGGCTGATAGCAACCTCGAGATGAAGGTAGCGGGAGACTCGGTAACGTTCTGGGAAAAGGAACCGAAGATCTCGAGCTCTGATAACGATGACATTGATCCATACTTTCAAGAAGGCCGGAATGGAATTGAATTCCATGGCACTACTGTAAGGCTGCTGATGTCCAAAACGACGATCAACCGTATGGGTAACGGTATTGCAATCGGTGGAATTTGGGTTCCCGAACCAGTAGTTTCCAAAATCCTAGCTACTGCAGGGGTTCTTGGTGGCGTTGCACCTGGTGGTATCTATGCCGACTTTGGTATTGCTTCGATTGTGACTGGCGCTATTATGCAGACTGCAATTCCACAACGGGTTGGTTTCCAATAAATTATCCCTGAACTAAGCACTAAGGGATTGGCGGTAGCGTGATTGGAATGTTGCCATACGGATGTCGCTGTATTGTTTAGATAATACTCAAAGAGAATCTTCCGGCTAGGAAGATTCAAGATGGTTGGGAGAGGAAATTATGTGGAAAAAGCTGTTGGCCACTGTGGGTGTTCTTCTGATGGCGCTTTCCGTTTACGCTAAGTGGCCGTATGTCGTGACGATTGCTCTAGCAATTTTGGTCATTCTCCTCATATTTGTCCCCTATGGGAAGAAATAAAACCTGAGAAGAGGTAGGACTTTAGATGTACCTACCTCTTCTTTATTTTTATGAATTATTAATTATGAAAAACGAAATCACTCCAATAATGAGCCGTGTAGTCCTCTTCTCTTTGGCTAGTGTATTGACAGCAGCCCCGGCTTCATCAGCATCTATTGCGCAGCAGCAGAATTCTGATCCTCTTTCATACATAGAAAGTGGTGACGAGATACAGGTGGGCCCTCCTCAAGGGGCGGTGACATGTTCTGTAACTATCATTTCCCGACGACGGGCCTTAACTGCAGGTCACTGCGGCGAAAAAGCGGATGAGGTATATTCAAAAGGTAGGCGCATTGGAAGTGTTGGCGAAAATTACTTGTTGAGTAGCCAAGGATCGGATGTTTCAGAAATACTTCTTGATCCCCCTACCAATTACGCTCTCCGAGTCGATAAAGTCAGTGATAAAGAAGTCGAAATCCCTTCCACTATTTTTACCAAAACGTTTCTTGGAGGGAGAATTCAGGGGACTATCGACGACAAGAACCTATATTGTGAGGGTGTTTGAACTGCTCCCCATTAGTTGGACTGAGAAATCAGTTACCGACTAGTAGGGAGTAGTTTTCTTTGAGAGCA
>NZ_JBEHFT010000071.1:0-1705 GCF_040225455.1 Corynebacterium sp. KPL2838
TTAACTGACGGTGACCGCCCCACTATTTCCGGGGCCCACCATCAGCAAGCGTTACACCACACTAAGGGACGCAACCCGGCTCAAAGCGACATGGATCGTGGACTTGATGGACCGATATGTGCCCGATGCGTTTATCTGTCACGCGGCGGGGATCGAGACGTTGAAGCGCTTCGAGTCGTTCCGCCCAGACCTCAGGGATAAGGATCTGGTGGCGGTGCGGGGGCTGTTTCATGGACACGGACGTGGCGAGGGGCTGCGGGTGGTTTAGGGGGCGAGAGCGACGTTGTTCTCGGTCATCCAAGCTACGAACTCGTCATGGACTGCTTTGCGTATGCCTAGCAATATGTCGAGGTTAGAATACGCAGTAGCAGTCTTTGTCGTATTTCGAAAGTTGATGAAGGAGCGTGCTGCGTAGTCAGCTGCTGCTAACGCGTCTAAGACGAAGCGAATCGTTCGGAGCTCTAACGGCAAAGGGTTGTACATGACGTAATTGCTGTGCTTGTAGGCTGTCCAAGCATGCTGGTGCGTATATGCGCTCGTCTCCTTGTACATCCGGTAGCCGCCCAAGACTTTTAGCGTTTCACGTACTAGCGTGGTGTTGTCAGGGAACTCAAATTTCGTCCCACGATGCCGGTCCGTGTGGACCTTTGTTGCTTCTTTGAGTCGGGGGAATACACCTGGAACGAGGTCACGCTCCTTTTCATAATGAATCTTGTCTGTGACCGCTCGCATGGCCCAGAAACATCGCTCGATTGGTTCAAATGCATTGAGGTAAGCGATCTGTGCGCTGGTCTCGATTGCTGCACGAGCAACGGGGGCGATGGTCACGGGGCTGACGAAAGGACCATCGAGAAGATTGTTGATCGTGTAGAGCCACCCTCCAACGAGGTCTGCAGACCCACCGGTTATTTCTTCGCCGATGAGAGCAACGTTGTAATCCTCGGCGTGGAAATACTCGTTTATGTCTTGCTTTTCTTCCGCTGTGAGACTGAGGTTGGCCTGGCCGATCGTCTGCATATTTTGAGCTGTTTCTTGACACAGCCTCGCTAATGCTGGAAACCAGTGGTCTGGGAAGGGGCGAGAATAATTGGCGTGGGTTTGCATCATGTCGAATAGGATAGCTGGAGGGTGTTCCTATGTAGTTTGTCAATCTCGCGGGTGGGGTTGACGGGGGCGGATCCCTAACTCGGGATTTTTAGGTGTGTTGTTTTTGCGCGCGACTGGTAGCCGACTGGGATTTTGCCCAGTCGGCTTGTTTCACTGTTAGGGGTTAAGCTGCTGCGGCTTCTTTTGCTGGGGCGGGGTCGTGGTAATACTCGTAGTTGCGCATCATGGCGTAAAGGACGTTGAGTCGTCTGCGGGCGAGTGCTACTACTGCGGCGTTGTGTCTTTTGCCTTCATTGCGCTTTCGTTCATAGAATTGGCGTGAACGCTCGTGGAATCTGATGGATGCAAAAGATGATTGCCATAGGGCGTTCTTTAGTTTTTGTTGCCGGCTCTATTCAGTGAGTTCGACATGATCGAGGTTCCGGACTGATTCGTTCGGGGCGATTAGCCAGCGTAAGAGGCTAGGTGCCCAGCTGAGAGAGTGTCTGATGGTTTGTGTGTGGGAACCTAACCCGCATAAGGAGATGAACCAGAATGACTACTATGGCGAGACGAGATCTAAGCTGATAAGGCCAAGATTGATGCGATTGAAAAGAAG
>NZ_JBEHFT010000072.1:0-1584 GCF_040225455.1 Corynebacterium sp. KPL2838
CGTCTCGCCATAGTAGTCATTCTGGTTCATCTCCTCATGCGGGTTAGGTTCCCACACACAAACCATTAGACACTCTCTATCTCTTGGTTAAGCTCAGCTATATTGCTTAACGACCGTAGTCCCAGGTTCGGCGGGCCTTTTCACCCAAGCCTCGCGGTCTTGGGGAGCACCTGGCGGATACGCACGCGCGAAAAGAAGCCAGGCTCTAACCCTGTACTCTCTGCCCGGTAAAAAGCGAGGAACTTCTATTGATTCGGGAAACCATCCCACGCGGATTTATGAATCTCTCCGCGCGTCTAACTAGACACACGCACTATGTGCAAGTAGACTGACTATTGAATTGTTACAGCAAGAAAAACCCTAGCTCATCAGAGCTAGGGTTTTTCATATGCCACGCCGACTTCGATGAAGAAGAAACCGAATCATTCTCGGCAGAGGCGACCTTGATGATTTTCATTCATCACCTCCGCATAGAGGGGTGATGCACAAGCAGACGTAACTCCAAATTTTCCATACACATTCTAAGGACACCTAGCGCCCAGAAAGCCTCATTCTTCCGCTATCTCTAGTCCTCTATTTAAAAAATTTCCAAATAATTAATCGCTTCTCAAACAAGAGGTAGTGAAGTCCACCTGCAAGGTTTATCGCATAAACGATAGTAAGCGCATATGAAACTAATCCCGAGAAGACTGTGGTAGTTCTTGTTCCCGAATTTGCCGAAGAATAGCGTTGGTTTTTTCCATTTCTCTTACTATAAAATGCAATCGAAAAGCTATAAATAAGGTTACGGCTAGTAATACTATTTGTACCATTACTGACTCCTACGGGATAATGTTTACGCAGGCATAGGGTGTCCACTGACCATCAGCTTTGACGCGACCGCAGAACTTAGAGTTCTTTGCGAGTAGTTGGTGCACACGGAACTTGTGATTCGTAGCAAGGAACGGCTCTCTGCATGTTCGTTGATTGTGAACCTGTTTGTTCGGATTGTTAAAACCGTCGCGATAAGATATTTCGTATTGATCAACGCACATATTACTACCGCCCCATCCGGTGTAAAGACCTACAATAGCACTCTCTACTGTTTGCCCTTCTCCCTTAACATCCAGTGATATCCTTGCGCCCGGATTACCATGTGCTGCTGTAGATCCGTGAGCGCTATAAGGCTGGATTCCAGTGCTGTCATCCAAATACTTTGAATCAGTCAGGTGGAACTTGCTATCTGTTTTCTCTGGAGCTCCATTAGTAGCGGCATCTGCTGGAGTCACGATAAAGATAGACGCCATTGCAATAGCCGAAACGGATGTCATCTTTATGAAATCTTTTACTATACTTTTCACAGGTTAAGGTAATCATGTTTTTAGCTTATTCACAAGTAAAATCCTTCCTCCCATAAAGATTACTCTGGGTTATACAGTTGTCTTCCTAGTTTTATTCTCTAAATCGACGAATGATGCGTTGCAGAGGATTGTGTCTGGTCGCTGGAGGATGCGATGCAGGGTTCCCCCTTTGAACTGCTCCCCATTAGTTGGACTGAGAAATCAGTTACCGACTAGTAGGGAGTAGTTTTCTTTGAGAGCACGA
>NZ_JBEHFT010000073.1:0-1486 GCF_040225455.1 Corynebacterium sp. KPL2838
AAGCACTCACATCAGCTACACTGACCAAAGCAGCATAGCTAACCCCCGACGTGTCCACTTTCCGGGGGTCAGGCCCATGGTGTTGGTAGCTATCAGACGTCGGGTGTGTTCCAAGCTTGCTAGTGACATATAGCGTTTCTGCTGGATCCAGTCGTCATGCTGTTCAGCTAGTACCGCGCCGACGAGGCGGATGACAGCTGCGCGGTTGGGAAAGATTCCTACAACGTCGGTACGCCGCCGGATTTCACGGTTCAAACGCTCCGTGGGATTATTGGACCATACCTTCGTCCATACAGCTTTGGGCGTGGTTGTAAACGCGAGAATCTCATCTAATGATTCTTCCAGGTAGTCGGCTGCGTCGGGAAAACGCTCGGTGCAGAAATCCACGACCTGACGGGCTTGGTCCCAGGTAGCTTGCGCGTCGGCTTGCTGGAAGATGGAGTGAAACATTCCCGATAGTGTTGTCCACTGGCGTTTTGACACTTTTGACGACAGGTTCTTAGCAAAATGTGTGCGGCAGCGTTGCCAGCCTGCAGTAGGTAGTACTTGACCAACAGCGGCTTGGATTCCTAGGTGTGCATCGCTGGTGACGAGATAGACTTCGCTAAGACCACGGGCTTTAAGGTCTTGGAAGAATCCGGTCCATGATTCCACGGATTCTGATGTTGCGACCTGCATGCCCAGTAGTTCACGGTAGCCGTCTTTGTTAACACCGGTAGCGATAAGCACACTGGTTTTAACGACACGTCCGCCTTCGCGGACTTTCATGGTCAACGCGTCACAGGACAGGTAGTAATACGGTCCTGAATCCAGTGGGCGGGCTCTAAAGTCAGCGACCATCTCGTCGAGTTCTTTGGCCATGTCAGACACTTGTGATTTCGACAGATTGTCAATGCCCAGCGTGGCCACCAAATCATTCATGCGTCTAGTGGAGACCCCTTTGAGATAACACGTGGCTATCACGGTAGTCAGGGCCCGTTCGGTGCGTGTACGCCTTTCTAAGAGCCAGTCGGGAAAGAATGCGCCGTGACGTAGCTTCGGGATAGCAACATCAATACTGCCTACCCTGGTGTCTAAGGACCGGTGACGGTAGCCATTGCGGGTATTAGTCCGTTGTGGAGATACCGTGGCGTAATCAGCGCCGCAGACCGTGTCAGCCTGGGCTGAAAGTATCTGGTTAATGAAGTCTGTAAGCATCTGGCGCATCAAGTCTGGGGAGGCTTGGGTCAGCAATTCTTCCAGATACGCAGTGGGATCGATATGATGGGGGTTAGCGGCCATCGCGGTGATATTCCTTTCGAGGATAGGTTGAAGTTGATTCGAAAGGCACCCGTGATGGTCGCCTTATTGTGCACCGGCACGAGGCTTACCACGGGTAACAGATACACCACACTAGTGGAGAGTGTCTAATGGTTTGTGTGTGGGAACCTAACCCGCATAAGGAGATGAACCAGAATGACTACTATGGCGAGACGAGATCTAAGCT
>NZ_JBEHFT010000074.1:0-1284 GCF_040225455.1 Corynebacterium sp. KPL2838
TTAACTGACGGTGACCGCCCCACTATTTCCGGGGCCCACCATCAGCAAGCGTTACACCACACTAAGGGACGCAACCCAGAACTCCAGTGAGTTGCTTTAAGCAAAATATTTCGCAGCCTTACGCAGGATGTCACGTTCTTCGCGCAGTTGTGCGTTTTCTTTCTCCAGTTGGCGGATGCGTCTCACGATTCATTCGCTGCCTGGGCTTTCTCGTGCACGGCTTTTATGCGGGCACGTTTGCCGGTGTAGTACTTTTTGACCCAAGAATGCAGCGAGGCACGGTTGATACCGAGCTCGGCTGATGCTGAGTTCAGCGAGAGGTCCTGGGGTTGCCCGCAAATCGTGGACACATAGTAGAGCTACCTAGTGGTTAGGCAGCTATTTCTTTTCTGCTGGTGGTTAAACCAATATGGTTCTCGAAGTCGACGGGGCTGACCATCCCGAGTGCAGAGTGCCGGCGCCGACGGTTGTAGACGACTTCAATCCAGTAGGCAACGGCCTTGCGTGCGGCATCACGGGTTGACCAGCGCTTCCGGTCGTAGAACTCGGTCTTAAGCGTCGACCAGAACGACTCAGCCATCGCATTATCGAAACACACCCCGGTACGCCCCACGGACTGAGCAATGCCCAGGTTTCGGCACACCTCCCAAAGCTTCTCACTGGTAAATTGCGTTCCACGGTCAGCGTGAAACACCAGCCCATCAGGAACATCACCGCGCAACGTATACGCCATCCGCAGGGCCCGTTCGACCAAACTTGTGTCTTGAACGCGATCCATAGCCCAGCCCAGTACCCTGCGGGAATGACCGTCGCGGACTGCACATAAGTACAACCATCCTTCACCGGTGCGCAGGTAGGTAATATCTGACATCCACACCCGGTTAAGCTCACCGGTATCAAACATGCGCTTGACCAGGTCCGGAAGACTCGACTTACGCTTGGCTTGAATCGTTGTCACGGGCACAAAAGCACGCGGTGAAATCCCTTCAATGCCCATCAGGCGCATCCGCTTAGCCACAGTCTTGCGATTCAAGGTGATCTGGTAGCGCTCGGTAAATTCTGCGGTGATCCGCGGAGCACCATAAACCTCGTCGGAGTCTTTTTCAGATCTGATGAATCTTGCGATCAACATCATCGTAAAATGCCGCACGATCATCTTTTCCGGATAAGCGTTTCTGCTGCATATGGGCCCATTTGTAGTATCCCAACCGAGATACCTTCAAAAGGCGTGCCATGCGCTTGATACTGAAATTCGCCTTGCTCTGGCTGCATTAATTCGAACTT
>NZ_JBEHFT010000075.1:0-1235 GCF_040225455.1 Corynebacterium sp. KPL2838
GAGTGCTTCGAAGTCATCGGGAGCTAGAAGGTTGCACCACGAGTGTCGCCGGCGCGTGTTGTAGCGCATGCACCACCGGAAGACTTCCTGCCGGCAGATAATGGGATTGTCAAAGACTTTCCTATCACGCAAAACTTCCCGTTTTAAGGTGGCGTTAAAAGATTCTGCAAGGGCGTTATCCGCGCTCGTTCCTACCGCGCCCATGGATTGGCGCACACCCAACGACGAGCAATAGCTCCTAAAGGCTTGTGAGGTGTACACACTGCCGTGATCGGAATGGAATACAGCCCCGTCAAGACTGCTACGCACACCGTGCGCGTGGGCTAGTGCATCGACGACCAGTGACACTCGCATGTGGTCTGCGAGCGCATAACCTGCAAGTTTCCGTGAATACGTGTCAATGACTGTGGCCAAATACATGTTCTTGCCACCCTTACACGGCAGGTAGGTGATGTCGCCTACATAGACGCGGTTCGGCTCGTTGGCTGTGAATTTACGGCCTACTAAGTCCGGCATGACACGGTGGCCAGGCTTGCGCCTGGTAGTGACACATCGGCGGCGCTTGGTAAAGCCTTTAAGTCCCATGGATTTCATGATGCGTGCGACCTTCTTGTGATTTATCGGGCCGAAATCCGTATCACTGTTGAGGCTTGCAGCGATGCGTTTAGCACCATAAAGCCCGTGCTCATCATCGAAGATGGTTGTAATTCTCGCACCAATAAGGGCATCGGAACACATCTTTAACCTGCGCTTTTCACGGGTTTGGACCCATTTATAGAACGAGGAACGATTGAGCTTTAACACGTGGCACATCCGCTTGACCGAGTACTCGGTTCGGTAGTCATAGACAAACTGGAAGCGGATCACCAGCGTGTCTCTTCGGCAAAATATTTAGCAGCCTTGCGCAGAATATCTCGTTCTTCGCGCAGCTTCGTGTTTTCTTTTTCCAGCTGGCGGATTCGCTCAGAATCAGTCGCCGCTTGGGCTTTATCATGCACGGCTTTAATGCGGGCACGTTTGCCGGTGCCGTACTTCTTGACCCAAGCATGCAGCGAGGCACGGTTGATACCGAGCTCTGCTGATGCTGCGTTCAGCGAGAGGTCCTCATTGTTTTCATAGAGGGCCACAGCATCACGTTTGAACTGTTCGGAGTACCTAGGCATGGTGGTAGATTACCTTTCTTCCCAGCCCGACTAGGCTGGATATCAGGTGTCCACCAAAAGGGGGTCAGGTCC
>NZ_JBEHFT010000076.1:0-1228 GCF_040225455.1 Corynebacterium sp. KPL2838
GGGTTAAACGACAAAACGTGTTGTTTTTCGGCGTGTCGAGTTAAACGACATTTTGTGTTGGTGGGGGTAGGGGTTTAGCGTATGTGGCCTTTACGTATTCCCATAGAGTGGTTGTAGGCAGTGTCGATGGCGCTGTCGAAAGTTGCTGGTCGGCCATCTTCATGGCCGCTGGTGGCTTGTGTTTCCTGGTCGGCTAGGGTGTGTGCTTTGGCGAGTGCGTCCTGGCCCCAGTTGTGCTGCCTGGCGATCTCTACGGGGTCGTCAGGCAGTTGCGTGTGTAGGTACAGCCACCAGTCGCAGGCGAGGCGTTGTTGCTCGTCACGCAGTCCTCGGTGGTCGTGCATCAGTTTCTTGATTTGCGAGTTCACGCCACCTTCCAAACTGTTTGTCGTGCGCTCTAGACGCTGGCCTTGTTCTGCTTGAATGAGATAGGAAAATAGGTGACCATTCCTGCTCATTTTCTTCAGCTCCAGGTAAATACCCCGGTGGATATGGTGGGTGTACCACCATTTTTTGTTGCCGCGTTTAGATTTCGGGATTTGCTCAAAGGGGACGTCTTTGACGTAGGTACGGGCTTTGAGTTGAGTTCTAAATACGGTGCCGAACTGGTGTAGCTTGCCTGTCCATTCAGCGGCTTCATCTAGAGTGCTTACTGCCAGTAGCTCAAATGAAAGCCGTCGCAGTGCTTTACCCATCGGGGAGGTGGGGTGAAGGCCGGTGCCGCGTTGAATGTTGCGTTTGACGTGGACAATGCATCGCTGCACGGCGGTGTCAGGCCACAGGCGGCTTACTGCTTTAAGCCCTCCTGAATGCCCGTCACAGGTGACAAGTCGTGGTGGGGCCAGAGGGTCTAGCAGGCGCATATACGACCAGGATGATTCCTTAGTGCACCAGAACCAGTTGATGACATGGCTGGCATCGGCGACTACGACTAGGCACTTGGTGTTGAAGTAAGTGCCGTCGATGAAGATTTGATCGTATATTCGCTGCTTATCAACGCTTCGGGGAGGTTGGATGAGCCAGAAAGATTTGAAGCGTCGTTGCAGAGTTCGCGTTGAAACACCGCAGGTTTTAGCGGTCTCTGCCAGGCTGCGGCCTGAGGTGAGCCAACTGATAAAAAGGCGGAACCATTTTGCTTGAACTGCGTCGTCATTGGCGCGGGTGAAGGTGGCTTTGCAGGTGCGGCATCGCCAGCGTTGACGCCCAGTACTCGTCGTTCCGTGTTTGG
>NZ_JBEHFT010000077.1:0-1076 GCF_040225455.1 Corynebacterium sp. KPL2838
TGAAGCGTCCTGGGTTTAGTTCCGCTTCTTTTACGGCCCTGTGTTGATGGGCTGGGTGAGATAGTACTCGGTTTCTACTTCCTGTGGGGTGGCGTAGTCCAAAGCTTCATGAAGCCGCTTGGTGTTCCACCAATGCACCCACCGCAAGGTGGCCAGTTCGACTTCTCCGACCGACGTCCACGGGCCTTGGGCATGAATCAGTTCAGCCTTGTAGAGACCGTTGACTGTTTCGGCTAGCGCATTGTCGTAAGAATCGCCGACTGTTCCCACACTCGGGCGGATTCCTGACTCAGCTAGCGCAGTGGAATACTTCCACGACACATACTGGCTGCCCCGATCGCTATGGTGAATTAACTGGTTTCCATGAATTCGCCCTGCAGTCGTTAACGCATGCTCCAAAGCCTCCATCGGCAGCGCGTCGGTGCGCATTGTCGATCGTGTAGCGACACCAACAATTTTTCGGCTGAATACATCCACGACAAATGCGGTGTAGGCGAATCCTGACAGGGTGCGAACGTAGGTAATGTCGCCCAACCCACAACCTGCCTGGCGCCTGCGCACGGAAGTCTCGCTGTACAAGGTCTGGGCGATGATCCGGTGCCTTCGGGCTAATCGTTGTCACAGGGGTTCGTCCACGTCGGCGGCCGGAAACACCTGCGAGTTTCATCAGACGTGCGGTCTTGTCGCGGCCGATATGAAAGCCTTCACGGTTCATGGCGTGCCACATTTTGCGGATGCCGTAGACCGAGAAGTTTTCCGCATGCACACGTTGTATCTCTGGGATGAGCAGGCTATCGCTTAAGGCTCTTGCGCTGGGAACACGTGTGGTGGCTTTGCGGTAGCCGCGTGAGGTGATGAATCCACGATCTGCTTGTTTAAGGACTCTGCAGATGGACCCGGGCCCCAAACTGATCTTTATACGCGTCGATGTAAGAGATCATTTGGTCTTAGGGTCGGTCGAGTTCCGCTGCGAAAAAAGCCGAAGCAGTCTTAACAATCCCGTTTGCTCGTTTCAGTTCGCGGTTTTCTCGGCGCAGACGCCCCAAGCTCTTCTTCCATTGTTTCGCCGCCTGAAG
>NZ_JBEHFT010000078.1:0-850 GCF_040225455.1 Corynebacterium sp. KPL2838
AGCACTCACATCAGCTACACTGACCAAAGCAGCATAGCTAACCCCCGACGTGTCCACTTTCCGGGGGTCAGGCCCGATGACGCGTTGCGCATGGACGAGACAACGCTGAATCATCGCGTTTGGCCAGCAGGCTTTAATCGCGGTGAGTGCGCCTTGTCCGACGTCGATGACGACGCAGAGCGGCTCGGCGATTTTGCGAAGAAGCTGCGTGTATGCGTGGACAGTTTCGTGTTTGGTCCAGTGCCAAGCAATGACGTGGTGGCGTCGATGAAGATCTGCTCGTAGACGCGCTGCGGGGCACCGTCGTTGGGGACGTCGATGAGCCAAAACGGTTCAATCGGCGATCAAGTGTCCAACGACTCACCCTTTGTTGCCCGGCGAGTTCAGACAACGTCACTGTGGAGGTGACATAGGAGATGAAGGCTTTAAAGTCGCAGGCCTGAGTGAGATCGGTGCGGGTTCGTGTCGTGGAGCTGCCGCAGTTCGGGTCTTTGCACCGCCACCTGGTTGTGCCTTTGGATGTGGTTCCGTTTTTCTTCATTTGCCCAGCACATACCGGGCATCGTGGTCTGTTTTTACTCACCCGGAAAGCACACCAGAGAGTGTCTGATGGTTTGTGTGTGGGTACCTAACCTGCATGAGGAGATGAACCAGAATGACTACTGTGGCGAGACGAGATCTAAGCTGATAAGGCCAAGATTGATGCGATTGAAAAGAAGCTGCTTGCTAATCCTGACATCGCGAAACTGATTGATGACCTAGGCACGTCGACAACGGATGCCAATGACCTAGTTCGGGGCATGCTACAAGCCTCTATTACCCGCGGCTTGAATGCTGAAATGGATACCCA
>NZ_JBEHFT010000079.1:0-792 GCF_040225455.1 Corynebacterium sp. KPL2838
GTCGACTACCGCAACTTCTACAACACACGCCGTCGCCACCAAGGACTTCTCAGGGGCAAGATGCACATCACCCCAGCGAAAGCCTGGGAGATTATCTCGCATGCCCAGCCACCGACGCAGCCGATTGACCCAGATGTTTTATGGACAAAAATCGCGAAACAATATCACCGGATTCACCCCGACAACCAGGCAGATGCCTTAGCAGCCGACACAGTGGTCGCGACAGATAATGCCCTGCCTGAAGTTGCAGCTTCAGACAGGGCACCAAGTAACGACACTCAGGCGATCCAGCAAGATACACCCCATGCCGATTCCTCAACCGTAATGCCAAGCCCTACCGGTGTAAATGCACTCTGGCCTATCCCGGACAAGCTGTGGATCAACAAAAGCGGGGTGGTACGCGTTATGGGACACGGCCTCTACGTCGGGCTGCGCTTCAAAAATCGAGCCATCTACAGCAGCGTAGCCGATGACTATGTGGAATTTTTTACTGATCACGACGGTGAGAAACTGTTTTCATTTCCGCTACCGATCCAACTGAATCAGCGTCCACCCGGCGGTCAAATCAACATAAACCACGTTGTCGGCATGTGGCACCGACAACCCCCAGAGCTAAAACCCAACCTCTCTGGGCCACGGCCAAGCCGCCGGAAGAAGCCAAACTAGCACCAGTACAAAAACTCCGTGGACTCCCCGCCCAAAAAGCGGAGAGACTCCGCGTCCACAAAGTCCCTAGACTCCGAGTCCACAAAGTAGCTGGACTCCAAGTCCAAAAACCTCATGGACATAACA
>NZ_JBEHFT010000080.1:0-778 GCF_040225455.1 Corynebacterium sp. KPL2838
AAAAGGGGATGCGGATATTTTTTAGGACTATTCAGAGTAGCAGCTTGCGTCGGCGTTGATTGATGCTTAATCCGCCGAACTCAAGCTTGATTCTTCGTTCGTTGTAGAAGTCGACATATTCATGAATCGCTTTCTCTAGTTCCTCACGATGGCGCCATTTACGTCCATAGAACATCTCATTTTTCATTCGGCCGAACAATCCCTCGCACGCCGAATTGTCGGGTGAGCACCCTTTCTTCGACATTGAACGAGCAAAACCGATGTCTTGGGAGGCTTGGATCCAACTATTACCTCGATAGTGGCAACCCCGATCGGAATGGATTACTAATCTTGTCGGATCCGCAGGCGCATCATTTTCAATCGCCTGTGCTAAGCAGTCGTCTGCAAGCTGCTGATTAGGATGGCAACTCGTTGTTGCTCCCACGATCTTTCCGTCGAAACAATCCACCAACGCTGAAAAGTAGATTTTCCCGTCATCAGCAGGAAACTCTGAAATATCCGTCAACCACAGCAGCCCAGGCTTATCAGCATGAAAATTCCGTTTCACCAAGTTTGGTGGGGCATCTGAAATCTCCCCGCGATACGACGAATAACGACGCTTTTTCTTAACATAACGCACCGTTAACCCTTCGGCCGTAATGATTCGGCGCACAACTTTCTCGCTGACCTTGATTCCCGATTGCTTCAATTGAATCCAGACGCGACGGTAGCCGTAGCTGAATTCGGAGTCTTTGACGATTTCGGTAATTTTTTCGGTCAGCTCCGCATACTTTGAAGG
>NZ_JBEHFT010000081.1:0-755 GCF_040225455.1 Corynebacterium sp. KPL2838
AAAAGGGGATGCGGACGAAATCTTGGAGGATTTTCCGTATGTCTAATATTCGATACACGAATGCGCAACGACTTAAGGCGTTAGAGGTATTCGACAGGACTCAATCTGTCACAAAGACTGTCCGCGAGTTGGGTTACCCAGGCCGTTGGACGCTCCACCTCTGGATTAGACAGCGGTCTGAACCACCATCTTCTCCTATTCGGCGGACAACGCTGAAACGCTACCCGTTTACGACAAAGCTTAAAGCCGTCGAGCTTTTCAACTCCGGTATGTCTCCTGATGCCGTTGCAGCCGAGTTGTCGCTGAATTCGAAAATGAGCGTCTATGCTTGGGCCCAACGATTCCGTGAGGAAGGAAAGTGGGGCTTGATGAGCGCAACTGAACGCAAACAGTCAGCTGGCATCGTAACTCACAAAGCCTTGGAGAAGTCGCTTCCAGATGATGCGGCACAGCTTAAGAAACTGGCAGCGCGACTATCAGCAGAAAAGGCCGTGCTAGAAAAAGAGCTGGAAGAAATAAAAAAAGACGACAGCATCGACCCAACCAATCTCAGTAACAGATTCAAAACTATTGTGGTCGATGCGTTACGGTCTGCTTTTCCGATTTCACTGCTGCTTGACATTGTCGGACTATCGTCTTCTAGCTTCTATTATCAGCTCAAAACCTTGAAGAGTCCTTCGGACCTGACCCCCTTTTGGTGGACACCTGATATCCAGCCTAGTCGGGCTGGGAAGAAAGGTAATCTACCACCATGC
>NZ_JBEHFT010000082.1:0-633 GCF_040225455.1 Corynebacterium sp. KPL2838
GCATGGTGGTAGATTACCTTTCTTCCCAGCCCGACTAGGCTGGATATCAGGTGTCCACCAAAAGGGGGTCAGGTCCATCCGCCGCTACACCACCTCACGGCCGCGCACCGACGCCGGCAAAACCATCTACGCACTGGCGCTGAAACTAACCCGTGTCACCACACTCGAACAGGCACGGGAGTGGACGCTACGTCTGCACGACTTCGGTCAGGTATTCAAAACATTCCTCAACGAGAAAACACCCGTGCCAAAGGAACGCCGAACACTCAATAACCAGTGGGAATGGACTCATCTGCGAATACGCAAAGCCTACAACTCACTGCTGCACCTATCGCGCAACAATTGGTTGTTTACTTACCTTAAGCCACCACCGAATGTGCCTGATCCTAAGCGCTGGGCTTCAACGACAAACAGTCTTGAAGGCGGCATAAACGCCCAGCTCAAACGCATCGCCGATGCGCACCGAGGCAGGTCAGGGGAACGCCAACGAAAAATGCTCGAGTGGTACCTCCACACCAAAAAGCAACTGCCTGACGATCCGCTAAATATCGCCAGGCGGACCTGACCCCCTTTTGGTGGACACCTGATATCCAGCCTAGTCGGGCTGGGAAGAAAGGTAATCTACCACCATGC
>NZ_JBEHFT010000083.1:0-550 GCF_040225455.1 Corynebacterium sp. KPL2838
ACCGCCTTCTTCGCTGCGAAGCAACGCGATCGGAAAAATTTGAGCTAATGCAGCCAGAGCAAGGCGAACTACAGCATCAAACGAATGAGCAGGTTATTAGAGGTTTCTCGTTCTGGCTACTATAAATGGCACAAGGTTCAAGCAGTACGGCTTCGCGGCGAAAATCAGCGTCAGAGATTCCTCGACCAGTTAGACAGGAAAATTCATGACATCTGGGAAGATTCTGACGAAGTCTACGGTGCCCCACGGATTACTGCAGAACTCGCCGAGGGTGGGGTCTATGTGAATCGCAAAACCGTGGCCAAACGCATGCGGATGATGGGTATTGAAGGCATCTCACCCAGGGCGTTTGTTCCCGTAACGACGATTCAATCCAAGCGGAAGTCAACGCTTCCAGACCTAGTGAAACGCCTATTTGATCAAGGGCAGCTTAATCGAGTGTGGATGTCGGATATTACCTATCTACGCACGAATGAGGGCTGGCTGTACCTATGCGTTATCCGCGATGGACACTCCCGCCGAGTCCTCGGCTGGTCCATGGATAGTGTGC
>NZ_JBEHFT010000084.1:0-531 GCF_040225455.1 Corynebacterium sp. KPL2838
CATGGTGGTAGATTACCTTTCTTCCCAGCCCGACTAGGCTGGATATCAGGTGTCCACCAAAAGGGGGTCAGGTCCCATCCACACTCACGACGCAGACACCATCGAGGCAGCCTCCTAATGAACCAACATCAACCCCGAGCCGGACCCCAACTCCGACCCTGACACTGTCCCCCCGATTTACAGATTCAGAAAGGACAGATACACCACTCCACCGGACTTGACCGTTTGCTCGTTTCAGTTCGCGGTTTTCTCGGCGCAGACGCCCCAAGCTCTTCTTCCATTGTTTCGCCGCCTGAAGCGTCAGAGTCATCACGTACTGAAGCGCTGTCACGGTACCAAGCCCGCAACGTGTGGTGAGATACTCCAAGCAGCTCACCGACCTCCGTGTAGGCGCGTTGCAGTGAGCAAGACTCCAGGCGGACCATTTCGATGATCTGATGGACCGCCTTCTCCTTGAACTCGACGGAATACTTTCTAGGCATAGTTCAATCCTTCCTTAGCTGAGGTAGGAACTAAACCCAGGACGCTTCA
>NZ_JBEHFT010000085.1:0-525 GCF_040225455.1 Corynebacterium sp. KPL2838
TGCACCACGAGTGTCGCCGGCGCGTGTTGTAGCGCATGCACCACCTAAAGACTTCCTGACGGCAGATAATGGGATTGCCAAAGACTTTCCTATCACGCAAGACTTCCCGCTTTAAGGTGGCGTTAAACGATTCTGCTAGGGCGTTATCTGCACTCGTTCCTACCGCGCCCATGGACTGGCGCACACCCAACGACGAACAGTAATTCCTAAAGGCTTGTGAGGTGTACACACTGCCGTGATCGGAATGGAATACAGCCCCGTCAAGACTGCCACGCACACCGTGCGCGTGGGCTAGAGCATCGACGACCAATAAGACACGCATGTGGTCTGCGAGTGCATAACCTGCAAGTTTCCGTGAATGAAGTGTCAATGACTGTAGCCAAATACATGTTCTTGCCACCCTTACAGGGCAGGTAGGTAATGTCGCCGACATACACACGGTTCGGCTTGAAGCGTCCTGGGTTTAGTTCCTACCTCAGCTAAGGAAGGATTGAACTATGCCTAGAAAGTATTCCGTCGAGTTCA